>JAGCOW010000078.1 GCA_017642535.1 Bacteroidales bacterium
CCGGCAATCAACGCACCCATATCGAGCGAGAAAATCTGCTTTGACTTTAGATTGTCGGGCACGTCACCTTTAATAATACGATGTGCCAAACCTTCGGCAATGGCAGTCTTACCAACACCTGGCTCACCTATCAAAATCGGGTTGTTTTTGGTACGACGCGAAAGAATCTGCAACACACGACGAATCTCGTCGTCACGACCAATTACAGGGTCGAGTTTTCCCGCACGGGCTTGTGCATTCAAATTGATTGCAAACCGTTGCAACGCGTTGTAGGTGTCTTCGGCAGATTGCGAAGTAACCTTGCTACCCTTTCGCAATTCTTGAATGGCGGCAATCAAATTCTTTTCGGTCACGCCGTTGTCTTTCAACAACTGTGACGTTTGGTCGCCACATTTAAAGATACCAATTAAGATATGTTCCACCGAAACATATTGGTCACCAAACGCCCTGAGTTGATTTTCCGCTTCACGAATCACCTTGTTAGCATTCGATGACAGATATGGCTCGCCGCCCGAAACCTTCGGATAGGAAGCAATGATTTTATCAAGGACAGTTTTCACGGCGTTTTCATTCACATCAAGTTTCTTGAAAACGAATGACGTGATGCTATCAGCTTTTTCAAACAAAGCTTTTAGCAAATGCCCCGTTTCAACTGCTTGCTGGTTATTCGCTTCGGCAATATGAACCGCTTGCTGCATAACCTCTTGTGCTTTGATTGTTAATTGATTGAAATCCATGATACATTTATTTTAAATTACAACTTACAAACTTTTGCACGTATCATATCAAATTGATTGCCAATTGGTTATTCAGGACAAAATGACCTAAATAGCACGATAACGACTGACAAATTGTCTTACAACTTCAAAGGAAAGGAAATGATGAGACATAAAAAAAGCCATCGAAACTCGACGGCTTTTCTTATGAAGTATGATTCTAAAATTAGAATGACATTACAATTGTATTGAAGTCTTCTGCCTTCAAAGAAGCACCACCAATCAAACCACCGTCAATGTTTGGTTTTGCGAACAATTCTTTAGCATTCTTTGCATTACAGCTTCCACCGTAAAGAATAGAAGTTTCGTCAGCGATTGCCTTGCCATATTTAGCAGCGATAGCTTCGCGGATAGTCTTCAACATATCTTCTGCTTGGTCAGAAGTAGCTGTTTTACCTGTACCGATAGCCCAGATTGGTTCGTAAGCGATTACCAATTTCTTGAAATCGTCAGCAGAAAGTTTGAAGATAGTCTCGTTCAACTGATTGATAACGAATTCGTTTTGTTTTCCAGCTTCACGAACTTCAAGAGCTTCACCACAGCAGTAGATTGGAGTCAAACCATTTTCCAATGCCAAAGCCAATTTCTTGTTAAGGATTTCGCTTGTTTCGCCATAGTAACCACGACGTTCGCTGTGACCAAGGATAACATATTGAGCACCAGTTGATTTTACCATAGCAGCAGAAACTTCACCCGTGAAAGCTCCTTTAGGTTCAGCCGCACAGTTTTGTGCTGCAACTGCAATTGCCTTGTTATCAACTAATTTTACAACTTCAGTCAAATGAATGAATGGAGTTCCCAAAATAACTTGTACATCAGAAGTTTTTACGATGCTGTTTACTTCTTTTGCCAATGCAACACCTTCTTGCAAAGTAGTGTTACATTTCCAGTTTCCTGCTACTATTTTTTTTCTCATTGTTTTATAAATTTATTAGTACTAATTTCATTTAAGCAACGCAAATATATAAATTTTACAAAAATGCTCAGTTGAAATTCAGAGAATTACGATAGAGTTGTAAAATCTTTTCTTCCTCCCTTTGCCAACACAGTTCTTCGGAAGCTTTTCTGCTTTGTTGGGCATAGATTTGTAATTGTGTGGTATTTTGTAAGAAAGATTGAATTTGTCGGGCAACAAGTTCCGGCGCACGATTCTGCAGCACTTCACCACAACGATATGTTTCAACAATGTTTCTCATCTCAGGCAAATCCGACACTAACACGGGTTTCCCAGCATGAATGTAGTCAAACAGTTTATTGGGCAAGGCATAGCGATAGTTTTCTCCCCAATCTTCCTCAACCGACACTCCTATGGTTGCCAATTGCGTATATGACGGTAATTTTTCAAAAGGAATCTTCCCTGTAAAAATAACCTTTTCGGTCACCCCTTTTTCTTGTGCCAACTGTTTCAATTCCACCATTTTATCGCCATCGCCAACAAGGAGCAGACAAACGTCAGTCAGGAATTGCATAGATTCTATGAGCATTTCAAGTCCACGACCAAGATTCAATGCACCTTGATACAGCACCACGTGTTTTGACGGCAGTTGCAGATTTACAGGAATCGGCTGAGTTGATTGCAGAAACGGCACATTTCTCACAACCTCAACGTTGGTATGATATTTTTGTTGATAGATTTTTGCAATAGATTCGCACACCGTCATTGCATTACGAAGTTTTGGAAAAATTCGTAGTTCAATTCCTTGCCAAATTCTTTTCACACGTGGTCGTTGTTGCAGTTCTGGCACTTCGGTAAAATATTCATGACTATCATATACGAGTGCTTTCCGTCGAATTTTCGTCGCACAATACACAGCCAACAAGGTATCCAAGTCATTTGCCGTAGCAAGGTCGAATTTTCTGAACAGCAAGAAAAAGAAAAATCTGATGTTCATTTCCGCATAAAGCAACGCTCCCCTATTACACAAGAAACGCAATCGACGTTGTTCATACGGCATTTCCGACAAGGGCAGACTTTGGGGCAACTTGCGACCAAGCACAAGAACCGAATATCCGGCATTCGTCAACGTTGTCGCCATTTTATGCACACGAGCGTCACACGACAAATCATTGCTCACCACAAGAATTATCCGCTGCCGATTGTTTGTCATAGAAAAAAATTGGAATTATGTAGCCCCGTAGGGAATCGAACCCTAATCAATAGTTCCGGAAACTACTATTCTATCCATTGAACTACAGAGCCATTGTGCAAATATACACTTTATACGTATCACCTCAAAAAAAAAGACTTGCCATAAAGGTAAGTCTTTTGAGCCTTTTAACGGATTTGAACCGTTGACCCCTTCATTACGAGTGAAGTGCTCTACCGCTGAGCTAAAAAGGCTTAATCCGATGCAAAAGTAAAAAATATTTGACTTGAAACGGTATTTTCCTAAGATTTTTTTGTCCACAACAATTTTTTCCCGAATCCCAAAGTATTGTCAGTGTATTTGGCATCAAAGATTGAGATTCTCCAAAGAATTTTTGGTGTAAGCGTTGTCAACGGAAATCGTTTGACATACACTTTCTTTGCTTGCTTCTCGTCTTCATCTTCGCAAAGTGTCATTTCTCCCGAAAACTGAAGACCTTGCACTTTGCCGACAATTTCAGTCTCAAGCACGACGGAACCAGCAACTTTCTTGTTTTGCAGTACTTCTTGTACATGACGAGTGTCGTCGTGCGAAGTAATGACAAACGACTGCGTTTCTTCGTCGAAGGCATAAAACGCATTGAAACACCATGGTTGTCCGTCGTTTACGGTGGCAACAGTTATCACGTGGTGGCGTTTTATGAAATCGGTGATTTTCTGTGGAAATTGTTCAGTCATTAGTCTTCGTAAATATGTTGTTCAATCAACGCTTTCAATTCTTCGTAATTGTGTGCTACAGGCAATTCCGGGAATTCGTCTATCACTTTTTGTGGTGGGCAAAACAAAATACCGACTTCTGCTTTTTTGAGCATTGACACATCATTATAGGAATCGCCGAATGCAATCACCTTGAAGTTCATGCTTTGAAATGCCTCGACCGTATGACGTTTCGGGTCGGACTGACGAAGTTTGTAGTTTGTGATTCTGCCGTCTTTGGCAATTTCCAGTGAATGACAAAGAATAAATGGGTCATCCAATTGTTTCATCAGTGGTTTTGCAAATTCTTGGAACGTATCGGATACAATCACAAAACGACTAATGTCACGAAGCCATTTGGTAAATTCCAAGGCACCTGGCAATGGTTTTATATTTGATATAACTTGCTGAATATCTTGAATTTTCAAATTATGTTCATCAAGAATCGCAAGACGATATTTCATCAATTTATCATAATCAGGTTCGTCGCGAGTGGTGATTTTCAGTTTTTCAATACCTGTAATCTTAGCCACGTTAATCCATACTTCCGGGACGAAAACACCTTCTAAATCAGAACATACAACCCACATAGTTCAATGTATTTTTTTGCAAAATAAAAGAATAATTCCGTATTCAATACGCTTTTTTGTACTTTTGTCAATAAAGTTGATTCAAAAATGGAAAGAATAGCAGTTTTTCCCGGCAGTTTTGACCCGTTTACGATTGGTCATAAGGCGATATTGGATAGTGCACTCCCCTTGTTCGACAAGGTTTACATTGCAATTGGTTGCAATTCGAGCAAGAAAAGTTTTTTCACGCTTGAAAAGCGCATTGCCGACATTTCCGCCATGTATAAGGGAAATGAAAAAATTGCCATTGAAACCTACGACACGCTTACCATTGATTTCTGCAAGAAAGTGCACGCAAACTTTATTCTTCGTGGGCTACGCAATGTGGCAGATTTTGAATACGAACAGACGATTGCCCAAACCAACAAGCAACTTTCGGGAATTGAGACTGTGTTTATCGCAACACCGCCCGAATTGAGCAATGTTTCCTCATCTATCGTACGAGAACTTTTGTCGTACGGAGCCGACGCGTCAAGATATTTACCATAAATAAGAGCAGTCAAGGCATAAAAAAACCCGAAGGTGCACTCCTTCGGGTAAAAAAAAGTATGTTTTATAACGGGAGGCATTAGTCCACGTTATGATTTAGGTATTTGTTATCACCAAAACCTATGCCTTTAGAATCTTTATCTATTGAAATTTGCGAAGGGGCAGTTCCTTTTATGCGATTTGCCACAGCAATTTCAGTTTCTCTCGATTTTGAAAATTCCGATTTTTCGCCTGGTACATTTAACTCAGCATCGCGACGCAGATATGCAGGAGTAGAAATGACATTTTCAAAAACATCGTCATCGTCCAAATGTTTCAAATCCTCAACACCTTGTGTCGTCGATATTGACTGAGTATCGGAAAACAATTCACGTTGTGTTCCAGATGTGAGCGGTTCTTGTTTTGGTTCAACAACTGTTTGTGACAAATGCGGATTCACCAAAATGACTTTCTTTTCTGCCGGTTTTTGAAACTCTGGAATATCCTCAATTTCGAAACCAGTTGCAATCAATGTGATTTGCAATTCATTGCCATCTTCCGGTTTGTCTTTCATATATCCCCACGTAATATCAACATCGGTTTCGGACTTTTGACGGATGTATTCCATAATGGTTTCGAGTTCATCGCCAGTAAGCTCGTTTTCTTCGGAAGACGTGATATTCAACAATATCTTCTTTGCACCACGAATATCGGCCTTGTTCAACAATGGGCTGTCGAGTGTACGTTCGATTGCCTCAAATGCACGTTCTTCTCCCGAAGCGGAACCCGAACCCATCACGGCTACGCCACTATCTTCCATAACTGCGCGCACATCTTCAAAGTCAACGTTGATGAATCCTGTCTTTTGCATTATTTCAGCAATTGCCCGAGCTGCAATGGCAAGAATACCATCAGCTTTCTCAAACGATTCCGTCATGGTGAGAGCACCGTATTGTTCACGCAACGTTTGATTGTTGATAATCAGAATTGAATCCACGTGTTTGCGAAGTTCTTCAATACCAGCCATAGCGTTCCGCATTCTTCGGCTTCCCTCAAAGCGATACGGCATTGTAACGATAGCGACCGTTAAAATTCCCATATTCTTAGAAATTTCAGCAATGACAGGAGCAGCACCTGTTCCTGTGCCACCACCCATACCAGCAGTGATGAACACCATCTGCGTATTCTCCAACGCTTCCTGAATCTGAGCAGTACACTCTTTTGCGTATTCTTGACCTTTTTCGGCATTGCTACCACAACCACGACCTTCGCCCAAGCGAATCTTTGTAGGGATAGGACTTTTATCCAAATCCATTTTGTCGGAGTTACAGATGATGAAATCAACATCCTGAATACCTTCATTATACATTCTATTTGCCGCATTTCCACCGCCACCACCAACACCGATGATTTTGATTGACGCTGCCTTGCGAGACTCTGCCGGAATCGCTGTTGTTATATCAAATCCATTGTTTTCCATAGCTTTACTAATTTAAAATGAAACGTTTATTACTTTTTTAATGAATATCAAATATCTCCGTTATTGTTTTGCCGAGACCTTCAAGCCACTGTTTCTTTTGTGCCTTTGGCTTATGGGTTTCCTCAACCTTTGTTTCTACTTGTTCCGTTTGCATAGGTTCCTCGACAGTCGTATTGACTTCTTCAACAACAGGAGCAGCCAATTTCTGTTGTTTCTCGTTATACAATTCTTCCGCAAACATCAACAAACCAACCACAGTAGAATATTTTGCATTACTGAGTTTGAGGGGATCGGGAATATAATTCGTATTTTCCATCGGAGCAGAAACCTTTACCGTACTTCTAACCTTGTACGTCAGAAGTTGAGCCAAGTTTGTAAGATTTGATCCGCCACCCGTTACCACAACGCCAGCACCCAAATTCGTTCCAAAAACCGAAGTTCCAATCTTCATCAAAGCCGCATCCACAATATCTTCAACACGTGATTGGATAATTCCAGCCAATGTCTTTTTACTGATTTCCTTTGTATTCTGACATGCATCAATAAATTGGTACACTTCATTTTCATCAGCAAAATCCTTGATTGCCTCACCATATTCAGTTTTAAGATATTCCGCCTCTTGTTCCGAAATGTTGCAAGCAGTCTTAATATCTTGCGTAATGACATTTCCTGCAATAGGATTCACAAACGTGGTGCACAATACGTTATCCTTAAAAATTGCAATATCGGTAGTTCCACCACCTATATCAATCAAGGCAACACCTTGTTCTTTCTGTTTGTCATTCAAGACAGCAGCTGCGGAAGCCAATGGTTCCAAAAAGAATTTCTCCAATTTCAAGCCAGCAAGTTCCACACTTTGTTTCAACTGGTTCAGACATTGTATTTTACCCAATACGATGTGAAAATTCGCATCAATATGACTACACGTCATATCAATAGGATTCTCAACCGTTTCGATATTATTCAAGCAATAATTCAACGGAATAACCTGAATAATCGTTTCGTCTGCACCATATCCGACATTTTTGGCATCTTCTATAATGTCATCGAGTTCTTCTTTTGTTATTGGTGCATCGGGATTCACTCGATTACGAGGAACACAGTGTTTCGTGGTCCTGATATGACGACCAGCAACACCAACGACTACACTTTCAGGGAAAAATCCCGCTTCTTCGCGAGCCATTTTCACCGCCTCACGAATAGAAGTTGAAGCATACGCAACATTGGCAATCTGACCGACTTTCAGTCCGGCAGACGGAACATCACCAAATCCGAGAATTTCCAATGTACCATTTTCTTTTCTGCATCCCACCAAAGCCACAATTTTTGTAGTTCCCACATCAATTGCAGCGAATGCCTTGCTTTTGTCAACAATTGGTTGACCATTTACATTTTTTTCTTCCATACTTTTTTATTTTATTTTTTTGTGCATACTATTTGATTATTGAATTTCACCGAGATTCGTTCATAATTCTGCCAATTCTCACGAACTTTGTCAGCCGTATAAAATGTCCGTATGTAGCGAAACTTGCGTTCAAAATTATCGGCATCGCCGAAGTCTATCTTTGCAGGTCCCACCTTACTCACAAGAACATATTCCGACTGATTTGTGACATAAATCTGTTCTATCATAGGTGATAACAATTCATCTTTCTTAATTTCACGAACGAATGACAATATCGTTGGTATATTTTTTTCGCTCACATTGCCCGAAGCAACCACTACGCGTGCCGAAGCGTGTCGCGACATTGGCATTTTCACGCCTTCCTCGTCAATGTAATAACTATCGGTACCGTCCAACACACGCACAATGGGTGTTCGCTGCTTTATGCGGATATACAATTCTCCTTTGATTGTCGTGTATGTCTCGCAATCGAGCACCATAGGATTTTGTTCCACCAACGATTCGATTTCGTGAATGTCAATATTCTTTATCTCATTGCCTATCATCTGGTTACGATTTGTTTGCAACAAATCAAACACATCATCGATGGTAATGAAATCAGAATGGCTCTTATTCTTTTCAATCACAATGAACATATCGGTGCAACGCATATCGGAACGTTCCACCTCGGCAAACGACAGACATGCTATTGCCACTATCGACAATACAATCAGAGGAATATATGTCTTAATCTTTACTGCCATTCTATTGTAATAATTCTGTTATAGGTTTCACAAATCGGTCAATATCGCCGGCACCGACGGTAATTAAGACCTCAAGTTTCTTGTTTTTCAATGTTTCCAAAAGGTTTTCCTTGGTACACATCGTTTTCTCCTTGCACGTAACTTGGTCGAAAATGATTTTCGACGTAACACCTGGAATAGGCAACTCGCGTGCAGGATATATGTCAAGCAAAATCAACTCGTCGAGCAACGACAAACTTTTTGCAAAATCCGAAGCGAAATCACGCGTGCGAGTATATAAATGCGGCTGGAAAATACCCGTAAGCTTTTTGCCAGCATACATCTCACGGATAGACTCTATGCACGCCTTCAATTCTGCAGGATGATGTGCATAATCGTCGATATATATCACAGAATTGTTTGACACACGAACATCGAAACGACGGACAACACCTTGAATTTCAGCAACCTCACGTTTCAATTCGTCTGTCGTCAAACCATTCACCAACGAAGCGGCCGAAGCGGCAACAAGATTTTCAACATTGGTTTTTCCTGGCAATCCAAAGTGCAAATCCGAAATTTCGCCGAACGGCGTGTGCAACGTCAGTTCAAACGCATTGTTGCGAATTGCAATCGATTTCATATAAAAGTCAGCCGAAGTATCTTGCAACGCATAAGTATAAACTTTTACATTGTGTTTCTTCAAATCTTCGGAAATCGGTTCAAAATTCAGTCCCAACTTATGAATGAGCGTACCGTTTTGCTGTATTTGACGAGCAAATTGATAGAAAGATTCTATCACTGCCTCGTGCGTGCCATAAATATCGAGATGGTCGGCATCCATAGCCGTAATCACCGCAGTTGTCGGGTACAAGTTGTGAAACGAGCGGTCAAATTCGTCCGCTTCGACGGCAATCAACTCAGATTTTCCGTCATAGACGAAGTTTGAATTGAAATTCTTGGAGATTCCGCCAAGGAAGGCATTACAACCATTCTTCGACTTATTCAGCAAATATGAGGTAAACGTCGTTGTGGACGTTTTTCCGTGCGTACCCGCAATGGCAACCGTTTTCTTGTCCTTGCAGATAAGACCAAGAACTTGGGCACGTTTTAGTATAGTAAAACCATTATTCTTGAAGAAATTGTATTCTTCGTTATCCTTAGGAATAGCAGGCGTAATGACCACAATAGTATCGTCAACGGCAGATTTCACCGTTTCGGGAATAGCATCGGCCGAATCGGTATAATGTATGCTCATTCCTTCGGTTTCCAAGGCACGTGTCAAATCGGAAGCCGTACGGTCATAGCCATACACCGACGCACCCTGCAGGTTGAAATACCGAGCCAAGGCACTCATGCCTATACCACCAATTCCTATGAAATAATAGTTCTTTTTCATTATTTCTTTATCAATTTTACTACTTCATCAGCGATTCTATTTGCAGAATCACGTTGAGCCAACGTCAATATATTTTTAGACAAATCGGCAAGTTTTGCCTCGTCGTTAATCAATTCCAACGCCTTTGCCACCATTTCATTTTCGGCATCAACGTCTTTCACCAAAACTGCCGCATTCTTATTTACCAATGCCATTGCATTGTGTGTCTGATGGTCTTCGGCAACATTGGGCGATGGTACCAAGATGGCAGGTTTGCCCAACAAACACAATTCCGAGATGGAACTTGCGCCGGCACGCGAAATAACCAAATCAGCCATAGCGTACGCCAAATCCATTCTGCTCACGAAGTCAGTTACAATCAGTCGTTCCGACTTGAATGGCTCGGCAGCCTTGCGAGCAGCCTCAATGTAACTTTTTCCCGTTTGCCACAGCACCTGAATGCCACTATCGGCAATTTCCTTCAAATGGGCAATCACGCTATTATTTACTGTACGAGCGCCAAGACTACCACCGATAATCAGCAACACTTTTCTGTCGGCAGAGAAGCCAAATTCTTTCAACGCCTCTTCCTTATTGCCTCCTGCAAGATTTTGGCGGACAGGATTTCCCGTCAAGATAATTTTTTCGGCAGGGAAAAATTTCTCCATTCCCTCGTAAGCGACGCAGATTTTCTTAGCATCGTTTTTCAGCAGTTTATTCGTGACACCGGCAAAACCGTTTTGTTCCTGCAACAACACGGGAACGCCGAGTTTTGCGGCAACCTTCATGGCTGCTCCCGAAGCATATCCACCAACGCCTACGGCAACATCGGGTTGAAATTCTTTCACGATTTTCTTGGCTTTTCGCATACTTTTGCACAAGTCGATAAGCACCGAGATGTTCTTCAACAAGTGAGCACGGTCAAAACCACGAATAGGAAGACCTTCTATTTTGTATCCAGCCGCAGGGACACGTTCCATTTCCATACGAGATTCCGCTCCCACGAACAAAATCTCGCAATCGGGATATTTTTCACGCAAAGCATTTGCAATGCTCACTGCCGGAAATATATGTCCGCCTGTTCCGCCACCACTAATTAGAACTTTCATCGTTTTTTTCAGTTTTATTATCTGTTATTTTATCACTATTATCTTTATTGTACTGAATAGTACCTAATATAATTCCAAACTCAATGCTGGTGATGAACAACGACGAGCCACCGGCACTAATCACGGGCAAAGTTTGTCCTGTTGCCGGCAACATTCCCGTCACCACACCCATGTGCAACAATGCCTGCGCGACTATGATAAATCCCAAGCCCGCGAGCAAGAGTGCTTCGTACGCTTGCACCGACCGTCGTATCAAGGCATAAATGCGTATTATGAAAATCAGGTAAAGGATAATAACCCCTATCATTCCCCACCAACCAGTCTCTTCGATGATGATTGCAAAAATAAAGTCACAATATGCTTGCGAAAGTTTATAACGTTGCGTACTGTTTCCCGGCATCTTGCCAATGATACCTCCCTCGGCAATGGCAATTTCGGCTTGAGTTACCTGATAGTTGTCGATTTTCGTCTCTGCATCGTATCCAGTAGCATATTCAGCCAGTGGAGGATAGAAACTTACCAATCGTTTCTGCCACGTTGTTCCACGAGGGAATACATCGGGATGTTTTATAATGACCGTTCCCACCGAAAAAGCAAGAATCAAGCCCGTGCCAATAATCAGAAGGATTTGTTTCCAAGGCAGTCTTCCCACATACATCATAAAGAACATAATGAGAATCAAGAACAACGAAGATGAGAAATTCGACTTGAACACAATGCCAGCAACGACAAACGTTGAGAGCATAACGGGCAATAAAACTTTCTTTGTGTCGTCAAGTTCATTCCTATTTTTAGAGAATATCTTTGACAAGACAATCACCAACGTCATTTTTGCAACCTCGCTTGGTTGTACCGAGAAACCGAGAATATTAATCCAACGACGTTCTCCGTTGATTTCCTGAGAAAATGCCGACGAGAAGGTCATCAATAACAAAATGACTGAAATCCAGTAAATTGGCCAACCGAATTTTCGGAGAATATCGGGTGACCAACGAGCAATAAGCCATGAGGTAATCAGCGCAATAGCAATACCAACGACCAACAACAAAAGTTGCTTGATGAACACGCCACCAGTATTGCTTACACCATTATGCATAATCACCATACTTGACGAAGAAAATACCGCAATCAAAGAAACAACCGACAATATGAAATACAGCATCCAGATTGCCTTATCGCCGATAAAGACATCCCAGAATGACTTCACATTCGTTGCTCTTTCTACTATGGTAATCGTCTTTGCCATTATAATTTTCTCACTTCTTCCTTAAATTGTAATCCTCTATCAACGTAACTCTTGAATAAGTCAAAACTTGCACAAGCGGGAGACAGCAACACCACATCGCCTGGGCTCGCCAACTTGAACGACGTTTCAACGGCATCTTTCATACTGCGAGTTTCTTTTATTGTATCGAGTTTGTCACCAAAAGATTTTTTAAGTTTCTCATTATCAACGCCTAAGCAGACCAATGCCTTTACCTTTGCATTGACCAGGTCGAACAATTCCGAGTAATCGTTACCCTTGTCGGTTCCACCAGCAATCCAAATCACATTTTTTGATTTCATGCTATCGAGTGCGTACCACACTGAATTGACATTCGTTGCCTTGGAATCGTTGATAAACGTAACGCCGTTCACTTGGAACGGAACTTTTTCAAGACGATGTTCCACATTTTCGAACGACTTCAAACTTTCGCGTATCTTGTCATTCTTAATGTCAACCGCCTTGGCAGCCAAAATAGCAGCCATAGAATTGCCGTAGTTATGTTTTCCCTGCAATTGCAGTTCGCCCACCGAAATAGAGAAACCATCTTTTTCGGTCAGATTCACATAAATCGTATCATCTTTCAGATATGCCTGTTTCGACTCGTCGTCGGTAACCGTGAAAGCCTTCATATCGGCAGAAATGATTCGCTTGCCAATCTCGTCAATCAGCACTTGGTCGTCGCTGCAATAAATGAAGGTGTCTTCGGCTTGCATATTCTGCAAAATGCGGAATTTCGAGTTAATATAGTTTTGAAACTTATACTCATAACGATCCAAATGGTCGGGAGTGATATTAAGCAAGATGGCAATATCGGCCTTGAAATCATACATATGGTCGAGTTGGAAATTACTGATTTCCAGCACATAATAATCGAAATTATTGTGAGCCACCTGCAAGGCGAAACTTTTTCCCACGTTGCCAGCCAAACCTACGTTCAATCCTGCTTGTTTCAATATATGATACGTCAACAAGGTTGTTGTCGTCTTGCCGTTGCTTCCTGTGATGCAAATCAACTTCGCCTTGGTATAGCGAGCGGCAAATTCAAGGTCAGAAATCACCGGAGTGCCCTGATTCATTAACTTTACGATAAGCGGAGCGTCGGAACGGATACCCGGACTTTTGATTATCTCGCTTGCCTGAAGAATCTTTTCCTCGGTATGATGACCTTCTTCGTAGTCAATGCCGTTTTCAACAAGCATGGTTTTATATTGTTCCTTGATTGTCCCGTTATCGGACACGAACACCTCAAAACCTTTTTCTTTCGCGAGAATAGCGGCACCTACGCCACTTTCCGCAGCACCAAGAATGACGATGAAATTATCTTTTTTCATTATGTTTCCTATCGTAATTTTAATGTTACCAATGTAAGTGCAGCCAACATAAGGGCAATCAACCAGAAACGGGCTACAATCTTAGATTCTGGAATACCTTTTTTCTGATAATGGTGATGGAGCGGAGCCATTAAGAAGAATCGTTTTCCCTCGCCGAATTTCTTCTTCGTCTTTTTGAAATATGACACCTGAATAATCACCGACAAACTTTCAGCCAAGAAGATTCCGCACAAAATCGGAAGCAACAATTCCTTACGGATAAGCACTGCAAACACGCCGATGATTCCACCCAACATCAAACTACCCGTATCGCCCATAAATACTTGTGCAGGGAACGAGTTGTACCACAAGAAACCAATGGTTGCACCCAAGAAGGCACTTGCATATACCACCAATTCACCCGAATATGGGATATACATGATATTCAAGTAATTAGAGTAAATCACGTTACCCGACAGATATGCCAGAATACCTAACACCGCCCCCACGATTGCCGTGGTTCCCGTGGCGAGTCCGTCCAATCCGTCGGTGAGATTCACTCCGTTGGAAACTGCCGTCGTGATAAAAATCACAACCAAGACAAAGATTATCCAACCAACCCAAACGGCGTTGTCGCCAAGAAAACCTACGACTGACTTGTAGTCAAATTCGTGGTTTTTGAAGAACGGGATGGTTGTCTTGGTTGATTTTTCGCCATACAATTCCACGCGAGTATGTTCAATTTGTTCCTGACTATATTGTTGTTGCGTGTTCTGAATCACGTTGGATTTTTGCACAACAACCACGTCGTCGTTGAAATACAATGTTAAAGCAACAGCAAAACCACATACCACCTGACCAACAATCTTGTATCGACCTGGCATTCCTTCCTTGTTTTTCTTGAACACCTTGATATAATCGTCCAAGAATCCAAGCATGCAGAACCATATTGTCGTGAACAACATTAGAAGAATGTACACATTCGTAAGGTTCGCAAACAAAAGCGTGGCAATCATAATAGAAAGGAAGATAAGGATACCACCCATTGTCGGAGTACCTTTCTTCTGCATCTGTCCTTCCAAACCAAGATTACGAATAATCTCGCCGATTTGTTTTTTCTGCAAGAATTCTATCACCTTCTTTCCAAAGAAGATAGAAATCAGCAACGCCGTGATGAACGCAAAACCAGCACGGAACGACAAGTATTGGAATACTCCCGCACCTGGAAAATTGAACTGTTCTAAATAGTCGAATAAATGGTATAGCATATTACTTTATTTTAAAAATTTCCTTAACAATTTCTCTATCATCAAAATGGTGTTTCACACCTTGAATCTCTTGGTAGGTTTCGTGCCCCTTGCCTGCAATCAGAATCACGTCGCCTTGTTGTGCAAGCATTACTGCCGTGTGAATTGCCTGTTTTCTGTCCAGAATCGTCAGCACGTTTTGGGCATATTCAGGTTCTATTCCCGCATACATCTGTTCTGCTATGTCGGCAGCATTCTCGTTACGAGGATTGTCGGCGGTAAGAATCAACTGATTGCTTAGACGAGCACAGATTTTTCCCATAATCGGACGCTTGGTCTTGTCACGATTTCCGCCCGCACCAACCACAGTGATAATCTTATTTGTTTTCGGACAAAGTGCCTGCAACGTCGTAAGAATATTTTCCAACGCATCGGGCGTGTGAGCATAATCAACAACAGCCGTTACGCCTTTATCGCTCTTGAAGAACTCTATACGACCAGCAACGGGAGTTAGTGTGCTTATGATTTGCAAAACCTGCTGTTTGTCTTGTCCGAGCAACATCGCAGCCGAATACACAGCAAGCAAGTTGTAGGCATTGAAATATCCTATGAAACGGGCAACAACCTCAACACCGTCAATCTTCAGCAACATTCCGTCGAAATGTTGTTCCAACACACGACATTTGAAATCGCTCATACTCTTCAACGAATACGAACTCTTGTGTGCCTTTGTGTTTTGCAACATAATTTGTCCGTTGCGGTCATCATCGTTAGTCAAGGCAAACGCCGTCGAAGGCAAATCGTCGAAGAACGATTTTTTCACACGTACATATTCGGCGAATGTTTTGTGATAATCCAAATGATCTTGCGTGATATTGGTAAAAATACCACCGGCAAATTTCACTCCCGCCGTGCGATGTTGGTGAATTGCGTGGGAACTTACTTCCATAAAGCAATACGAGCAACCAGCTTCTTGCATTTTGCTGAACAAGTCGTACATCTGCACCATATCGGGCGTGGTGTGGTCGGCAGGAAATTCTTTATCGCCCACATAATTCACCACAGTAGAAAGTAAACCACACGTGTTACCAAGACGCGTAAACAAACGATAAAGCAATGTTGCCGTTGTCGTTTTTCCGTTCGTTCCCGTAACACCTACGACCTTCATCGCATCGAAATCAATTCCATAGAATGCACGAAGCATTTCGCCACAAGCAATCACCGAATTTTCCACCTGAACGTAGGTTACGTTCGGATTTTTCACTTCGGGCAATTCCTCACAGACAACAACCGAGGCACCTTGTTTCTCAGCCGAAGGAATAAAATTGTGTCCATCGACTGCAACGCCACGAACAGCGACAAATGCCATACCTTCGCCAATTTTCCGAGAATCGGTGTCAATTGCTGTAATTGTCTTATTCGTTTCGCCGACAATTTGAATTGTGGCAATTTGACTTATAATGCTATGTAAATCAGTATTTCTCATCACTCAAACTCCATTACAATTAAATCATTCGGTTTATACGCACTGCCAGCAACTATCGACTGCCGTTTCAGTTTTCCCAATCCGTGACATTCAACAAGTATATTCAGACTATCGGCCAAATACAGCACGTCGCGCATTCCCATTCCACGAAAATCAGGCACAAGAACCTTGTCAACAGTGAGATCCTTCATCGTAACCTTATCTTGAGCAAAATCATTCTTAACCCACTGAGAATGAGCATCAGCAAAATCAATATCGATAGTCTTGAAGATATTCTTGAAATCATCTCTATATCCATTCGCCATCATTGGCACGTATGCCACCGAAGCAGTATCGACAAGGGTCTTTGCCAGAAGAGCTTCGTCCATGAAGAAAATTCTGTCGGCTATTTTCTTGAATGCACCCACTGCACTATATTCACCAGCTTCTTTTGCCTGAATAACCACTATGCAAGAATACTTCGGATTGTCGGCAGGGAAAAAACCGCAAAACGAACCACGCCATTTACCTTTATTATAATGACCTTTCTCAAACGTTTGGGCGGTACCCGTCTTCCCCGCTATCTTATAATACTTACTTGCATATTTCTTTGCCGTTCCTATTTCCACAACTGCTTCCAGAATATCGTGCGACTTACGCAGGGTTTCTTTCGAGCAGATTGACGAACGAGTAACACGAGGAGTGTATTTCTTCACAATCTTTGCATCCTTACGAATTTCCTTCACATAATGAGGAGCCACAACCTTGCCGTTGTTTGCCACTGCGTTGTAGAAATTCAGAATCTGCAACGGCGTCAGTTCTATTTCGTAGCCATACGACATCTGCAACAGCGTAGTACCATTCCAACGTTCGTCGCCCGTAGTCATACTTGGGTCTTTTACCTTTGGCGGCAGTTCACCTTGCAGGTCAACGCCACTTTTTTGGTCAAGTCCCATAGATTTCAGTCGTTCTATGTATTCCCACTCGCCTTTCTGACCACGTTTTTCATAGTGTTCGTTGATAATTTTGCTAATACCCACGTTCGACGATTGAGCAAACACTTCACGGACGGGAATCTTATGAAATCCGTCGCCACGCGTCTTGCGAACCCAGTCGGTCACCGTAAGTTGGTCATTCTTATAAGAAACAACGCCGTCACCCGTATCAATCGTATCGGTAAGTTTCACATAATTGTCTTCAAAAGCTACCATCAAAGCCGACAGCTTGATGGTAGAACCTGGATCACAACGGCCTTTGACCGCATAATTATAATTCTCGTAGAAATTCGAGTCGGCAGGATCTTCATTTCGCGACAAATTCGTAGTAGATAGAATTTCGCCACTTTTCACGTCCATTACGATTGCACATCCCCATTCCGCATCGTATTTTTTCAGCACATTCATAAGTTCTTCGTGCGTAATGGTCTGTATGTCGGCATCGATGGTGGTCACAATATCACAGCCGTCGCCTTCCTCGCCGTTGCCACCAAGAGCTATATTATTCTGTTTGAGTTCGGGGTCACCGAACAGATATTTATCATAGGCACGTTCAATGCCGTTTCGGCCGTGGTCGTCCTGAAACGAGCCGATAACTCTCGTAGCCATACCTCCGTAAGGATATACACGATTATTTATCGTATTGACGGTGAAACCGCCACGATATGCGCCGTTACAAAGAATAGGCAGTTTCTTCAACGCCTGTAAAGTGTTGTAGTCAACGTTCTTCTCGTGTAGTTTCAGCATCTTGCCGTTATTTTTCGCATCAATCAGTTTTTTGTAGAAATACTGTTTGTCGTGTCCAGGTTCTGCAAACACACGAGCCAAGCCAGCAGCAAGAGATTCGAGACTATCGTTTAAAATTGTCGGATTTTTCTTGAAGAAATCTATTCTCGAATCGAAATACACTTCGTATTCCGGCACCGAGCACGCAAGCACACGACCGTTTCTGTCCAAAATGTCGCCACGCTTGGGAATGACTTTCACGACTTGCTGTGTTGCCACCGGTCGTTCCTCCATCTGAATTCTCGCAACTCGCCAGACAAGCGCACCAACGAATATCAGCACTCCTATGAGTACTGCAATGTATCTGACGTAGATACTTTTTATTATTTGTGCATCTGTCTTATTTTCTGCCATCAGTCGATATTGTAAACGCCGGAGTTTTCGGTTCCTCCAAATCCAATTGTTTTTCTTTTATTATTTCTTGAATACTTCCGTATTTCGTCATTTTAATCTGTTGTTGCTTGGTAGCCACAAATTCCGCACGCAATTCCTTCACTTCCTTGTCCAAGCGTTTGTTTTTCATTTCAATGCCATACATATTGTAGCCGTTGGCCGTGTACAAAAGAATAATGACCACCAGCACCACAATGGTAGGGATGTACTTTCGCAGGGCTTGCGATTCCAAGAATCCGCCAGCCATAAACTGCAACACCGAATTTGCCTTTCCAACTACCTTACTTTCAGCCATTTTTCTCTACTATCCGTAATTTTGCACTTCGTGCCCTGTTATTTTCCTTTATTTCCTCATCGGACGGAACAATCACCTTTTTTGAAATGGCAGTGAACGGAGTTCGCACATTACCATAAAAGTCCTGTTCCATCTTTCCCTCTATATTCCCCGTCTTGAAAAAATTCTTCACCAATCGGTCTTCCAACGAATGATAGGTTATCACCACGAAACGACCTTTCGGTTTGAGAATTTCCAACCCTCCTTGTAAAAAATCTTTCAGTGCCTGCATCTCGTTATTCACCTCGATGCGCAACGCCTGAAAAATCTGTGACAGATATTTGCTTTCCGTCTGCGGATTGCAAAATCGCTGTCCTATCTGTTTCAATTCCTCTGTCGTGCGAATGGGAGCAATCGAGCGACGAGAGATTATTTCTTGAGCCAACCGACGGGCATTTGCTATCTCGCCGTAGTTCTTGAACACGTCGGTCAGCTGTTGCTCGTCATATTCGTTCACCACGTTGGCAGCCGATTTCTTCACCGACCTGTCCATCCGCATATCGAGCGGACCGTCGAAACGAAACGAAAAGCCCCGTTCTGCCTCGTCAAAATGGTGTGACGACACGCCCAAATCGGCCAAAATGCCATCAACCTGCCCGACCTCGAAGAATTGCATAAAATTCTTCACGTAGGCAAAATTGTGATAGACGAACGTAAACTGTTCCGACTGAGGAGCGTTTTGCTTTGCATCGGCATCCTGGTCAAAACCGAACAAATGACCTCCGTCTAATTTCTTGAGTATTGCGGTTGAATGTCCCCCACCACCAAACGTGGCGTCAATATATATCCCCTTCGGATTTATATTCAGTCCTTCTATCGATTCGTTCAAAAGGACGGGAACGTGATATTTCATATAGCTCTACCCATTCAAATTAAAGTCATCAGTAAAAATTTCTCCTGCAAGTTTTTCAAAATCAGATTGCGACATTTCATCTGCCTCATATCGTGACTTATCCCAAACTTCAATAATTCCTTCAACACCGAGAAAGACAACATCCTTCGACAAACCCGCATACTCGGCCAACTGTTTCGGAACAAGCAGACGATTCATGGAATCCAACGTCAAATCGGACGTACCTTTGCTGAATTCCCGCAAGAAATCATTGTGTTTCTTGTTGAACGGATTCAAACTTTTTGACAACTGTTGTGTAATCGTCAGCCAGTTATCGATAGGATGTAATTCCAAACAATGCTTGTAGATGCTCTTTTTCAGCACGAAACGAGCACCTTCGCTCACATCGCCCAACTGACGGAACAACTGTGACGGAAGTGGCACACGCCCTTTTGCGTCGATTTTTCCCGTATGTTCACCTACAAATGTTATCACATTTTTCCATTTTGAATTCGAGTGTAAAAGTAAATACATTTTTCCCACTTTCTTACACTTTTTGCCATTTTTTCCCACATTGTTAATAACTTTTTTGAGAGAAAAAACGTAAAAAGCAATAATGACGAAGGGTTAAAGGATTTTTCAAAAGAAGGCGGTGCAAAACATTTTCACAATTAAACAAGAAAAATAACCATTTCTCTATGGTCATTTCAAAATTTCATATATTTGTAACGTATTGCAAAATGCAATATGACACAAAAGTTTAAAAAATGAGCAAATATCTTGATACTCAATCAATTTCAAGTGAGTTGATGAACTTGATAAAAGAAGCACGTGAAAAAATAATATTGGTAACATATTCTTTACAAGTTAATCCACAAATACAAGAACGATTAAAAACGAAAAGCGTAAATGGACGTGTTTCAATAGAAATATATTATGGAAATACGACACTAAAACCTACAGAATGCGAATGGCTAAAAGAGATAGATGGTCTAAGAATCTTTCAAAAAAAGAATCTACATGCAAAATGTTATTTAAATGAAAATAAAGCAATTATTTCATCAATGAATCTATATGATTATAGCCAAAATAATAATATTGAAATGGGAGTTTTGATTGACCGAAATGACAATGAAAACGATTGGCAAAATCTTATGGAGGATATTTCTAACCTTAGGGTTAATGGAACAATTGTAAACATTTCCGATTTGTTAAACGGTCAAACAATTGAGAAGAATGATATTGAAGAAGTAAAAGAAAAACTTAACTATCAGCAACAGTTAGAAAAATTTGTGTTAGAATCTTATAGAACTGCAAAATCTTCTGAATTACGACAAAGTGAAACTGAAATATTGTCAAACGAATTGATTTACAAAATTGTTAAAGCAAATACACCAGACGAAATAAAAGCAATACTTAAACAAGAAAATAAAACAAAACTTTCTAATGAAATATTAGAAGCGTTAACTCGGAGTAAAAATTACTCAATCGGAAGGGTTCTTGATGTTCGATATGGGAAAGATGGTGTTTCGTATGACCGTATACAAATGGTTTCTTTAGATAATCAGGAAAAACGTTGGTACGATACAAAAAAGGAATTACCCAAAAAAGATGTTGTTGTTGCTGTACAAATAAATGGAGATTGGTTCAATAAGTACATTGTTCTGGAACAAACGGATCTCCCTTTTTCTAACCCCAATTATATTGTGTCAACATCAGTAAGCAAACAAGATGGTCATTGTATTCGATGTGGTAAATCCATTACATACAATCCAGAACGACCATTATGTAAAGATTGTTATGCTATTTGGAACCAATTTGGAGATGAAACCTATCCTGAAAAATATTGCCATTGCTGTGGTAAAGAAGCAAAAACATCGTTTGAAAAACCATTATGTTATAATTGCTGGAAAAAGACAGCTGAATAAATGTAACATTTATGGCAAGCGATTTCTTTGCTTTCGTGCTTTGGTCATGGCTTCTTTAATGCCGCCGTTTTGGATAAAGAAGTTTTCAAGTTTAGCAAGATAACTTTCCATCATCTTATCGGTTTGGTGTATCAAGGTAAGGGCAACGTTTGAGAGTTCTTCGGCATTCCATTTCTGGAAATATGGTTGGTAATGCGGCAGTTCGTTATGGAATTTGCAATAAGTAACCATTGGAGAATAGCGGGGATGCTCTTTGCCCCAAATTGTGAGATTGCGTGTTCGCAAATAATCTTCGTAGTCTTCGCGAAGTTCAAGCAAACTGCTTTTCCCAACATTGAGGAGCTTTATTTGCATTTCGGTGGAAGTTACGCCGTCGGCCATGCCTTCCACAAAATTCTGCTTGCCCGAGCGAGCTGCTTGAATCATTTGGTCAACGGTTCTGTCGCGACTGGTTAGATATTTATGAGCAAAGAAAAAAGTCAAGTCATAAATGACTTGTGATTTTTTGTAGAAATACGTGTTTCTACAATCGCCATTCCCTCTAAGGAAACCTTGCGGATTTGATGTCGAAGCCATAATTATTATGTTTGGTTACGCAAAGATAGAAAAAGTTCGTTTTCTAGTTAACTAGATGACTAAAAAACTAGGGATTCGAGATATTCTTTGTCCGATTATTATAATAATCAATCGTTCTTAACTCCAAATCCTTTCATCCAAACACCGAAAAATTCTCGTCGCGTTTCATTGCGCCGCCACATTGCGGGCAACCCATGTCGGGAGTCCATACAGTGACCGGTTCTCCACAGGTTTCGCAACGCAATTGCAGTTTGGTTACGTCAACCTGATAGATTGTGCCTGCCTCTATGTTAAACACTTTCTTGCAATTCTTGCAGTAGCATTGTGCATACAATATCTCTGGAGTAGGTACGTATGGATTGGCAGATGCCAGCAACTGACAACCACATTGTTTACATTTATAGTTTTCCAATTTTGCCATACGCATTTTGTACAATACGATGGTAAAAATCAAAAAAACATTTGAGAAATGCAATAGATTCTATTCATTTCTTTTAGAGGAGAAAAACGAACTCGGAAAAATTACTCTCAATATTCGTTCCAACTCTTGATTTCCAATTCGTCCATCGAAAGGTTGCAAAATGCAGTGATAAAGGCATTTGCAAGACGGGCGTTGGTCAGCAACGGAATGTTGTAGTCAATAGCGCCACGACGAATGGAATAATCGTTGTCCAACTCCGATTTGCTGTGGTTTTTCGGTACATTGATAACCAAATCGAAGTGTTTTTGTCTGATGAAATCCATCACATTCGGTTGCAAATTCTCGTCTGGCCAGTGCATTGTGGTCGCTTCCACACCATGTTCACACAAAAATTCCACAGTACCTTTCGTTCCGTACAACGAATATCCTTTTTTTACAAGCAAACGACACGGTTCCAGCAATTCCAACTTGCTCTTGGTAGGTCCCGTGCTAAGGAAAATGTTCTGTTTCGGAATAGTGTAACCAACCGAAAGCATTGATTTCAAAATAGCTTCATAGAAATTGTCGCCAATGCAACCAACCTCGCCTGTAGATGACATATCCACACCCAAAACTGGGTCGGCTTTCGCCAAACGGGCAAAACTGAACTGCGGTGCCTTAATGCCGACATAATCAAGGTCGAAGAGCGATTTGTCGAACTTGGTGACTTTGCCGCCAAGCATAACTTGAGTGGCTTGTTCTATAAAATTGGTTTTCAATACCTTAGATACAAATGGAAAACTTCGCGAAGCACGCAAGTTGCATTCTATCACCTTTATATCGTTGTCTTTTGCCAAAAATTGAATGTTGAACGGACCCGAAATCTCCAGACTCTTGGCTATGGCACGGCTGATTTTCTTTATACGACGAACCGTTTCCAAATATAGTTTCTGTGGCGGGAACGTCATTGTGGCGTCGCCTGAATGCACGCCGGCAAATTCCACGTGTTCGGAAATCGCATAACTCAACACCTCGCCGTTTTGTGCAACAGCGTCAATCTCAATTTCCTTGGCTTGTTCAATAAATTGTGTGACAACAACCGGATGTTGTTTCGAAACCTTTGTCGCCAACGTCAAGAAATGTTCCATTTCCTCCTTGTTTGAAACCACATTCATAGCCGCACCCGAAAGCACGTACGATGGACGAATCAACACGGGGAATCCCACTTCGTCAACAAATTCAAAAATATCGTCCATGCTTGTCAATTCCCGCCAGCGAGGTTGGTCAATGCCAAGTTCGTCGCACATTTCGGAGAATTTATGACGGTCTTCGGCACGGTCGATATTGACGGGCGAAGTTCCCAAAATCGGAACATTTTGGTTATACAAACGCATTGCCAAGTTATTCGGAATTTGTCCGCCAGTTGAGATGACCAATCCGTGTGGTGCTTCCAAATCGCAGATGTCGAGCACGCGTTCAAGCGTGAGTTCGTCGAAATACAGACGGTCGCACGAATCGTAGTCGGTTGAAACCGTTTCGGGGTTATAGTTTATCATCACAGAGCGGTAGCCCTCTTTCTTGATGGTATTCAAAGCATTGATGCCGCACCAGTCGAATTCAACCGACGAACCGATGCGGTACGCACCAGAGCCGAGTACTATCACCGATTTCTTGTCATCTTGAAATGCAATGTCGTGAGTTTCACCCGAATAGGTGAGATACAGATAATTCGTTTGTGCTGGATATTCCGCCGCAAGCGTGTCGATTTGCTTCACCACGGGAACTATGCCGTGTGACTTACGGAATTTCCGCACAGCGTCAATGTTGTCTTCCATAGCATTGTCGCTTGAATTGAGGACAAGACGGGCAATCTGAAAATCGGAAAAACCACGCACTTTCGCCTCACGGAGCAAGTCAACGGGAACGTTTTGCAACGTATCGTATTGTGACAATTTTGTTTGAATAGCGGCAATGTTCTTCAACTTTTCGAGGAACCATTTGTCAATCTTGGTCAGTTCGTGGATTTTGTCAACCGAATAGCCTTTTGTCAACGCAATGTTGATGGCGAAAATACGCATATCCGTCGGTTTTTGCAGTTCGTGGTCAAGGTCGTCGAATGCAATGTCGTGGTTTGCCACAAAACCGTGCATTCCTTGGCCAATCATACGCAAGCCCTTTTGAATAACTTCCTCGAACGTGCGGCCAATCGCCATAATTTCGCCCACCGATTTCATCGACGAACCAATTTCCTTCGACACGCCTGCGAATTTGCCCAAATCCCAACGAGGAATTTTGCACACTATGTAATCAAGAGCCGGCTCAAAAAACGCACTCGTAGTTTTCGTCACAGAGTTTTTCAGTTCAAAAAGACCATAACCTAATCCGAGTTTTGCAGCCACAAACGCAAGCGGATAACCAGTTGCCTTCGATGCCAATGCCGAAGAACGACTCAAACGGGCATTCACCTCAATCACACGATAATCTTCGGAATTAGGGTCGAGGGCGTACTGCACGTTGCATTCGCCCACAATGCCGATATGACGGACAATTTTGATTGCGAGTTCACGCAATTTGTGGTATTCTGCATTGGAAAGCGTCTGCGACGGAGCAACCACAATACTTTCGCCCGTGTGGATTCCCAGCGGGTCGAAGTTTTCCATATTACACACCGTGATACAATTGTCATAGCGGTCGCGGACAACTTCGTATTCCACTTCTTTCCAACCTTTAAGTGACTCTTCAACAAGTACTTGCGAGGAATATGCAAAAGCCGTTTCGCATAACTTTTTCAGTTCTTCTACATTGGAACAGAAACCGCTTCCAAGTCCACCCAGCGCGTATGCGGCACGGACAATCACAGGGAAACCAAGTTTTTCCACTGCTTTCACGGCTTCCTCAACCGATTCGACAGCTTCGCTCCGAGCGGTCTTCACATTGATTTCGTTCAATTTTTGAATGAACAAATCACGGTCTTCGGTGTTTTTAATGGCTTGAACGGGCGTTCCCAAAACTTGTACGCCGTATTTTTCAAACAC
>JAGCOW010000079.1 GCA_017642535.1 Bacteroidales bacterium
ACAATATTTTTGTACGAAAACGGCAAATTCAGCTTAATGTATTCAAATTTTTCTTCTGGTCATATATTCTAATTTCCATTCGTCCATACGCATTTTATGTGGTATTTGCGACGACATTGATTTGGATAGGTTCAAAATTTATAAAATCCATAGAAAACGGTTTTCTTCGCGTCGCATTTTTCCCTTTCGTCGCGATACTCTTAATTTCCATTTTCACCATCTTCATCAACAACGCCGACAGCATTGCTGAAGGACACTACACGACAGTGGAAGGTATGATGTCGCAGGCCGTCATAGTGCAAGACGATTTGAAACGTGATTATTATGGAAGCAATAGTTTTGACATTGGTCCATTCGATGCAAGTTTGTCAGGTATGCTCTCAAAATTCGTTCCTGCAACAATCGCAGGTCTCTATCGCCCATTCATCTGGGAAGCACGAACACCATTCATGTTGATGTCTGGTTTGGAAAACCTCGCACTCCTATTATTGTCGCTGTGGTTTCTCGTAAAATTCAGATTAAAACTCATCTCCATTCTTCTTAAAGATGGATTTTTAAGCAGCTTGGTAATTTTCGTTGTCGTCTTCGCTTTTTTCATCGGACTAACCATAGCAAACTTTGGTGCATTGGTACGTTATAGAATTGTCCTACAACCATTCTTTTGCTTATTTATCGGACGACTCTGGCAACTTGCACAAGAACAGAAATTGCAAGACGAATTAGAAGAAGAAATAGATACGCTCAATGAAAATGAATCTCAATTGATTCATTAACTCAATCTATCTCGAAAATCGGCATAGCCATATTTCCGTATGCACTCGTCACGTCCTTCTTCGTGCTCAATCCATATAGAAGGATGCGTCACGCCGTTGAACGTGGTGGTTTTCACCATTGTGTAGTGCATCATATCTTCCAATATAATAGTATCGCCCACGTGCAGTTGTTCCTTGAAAAAATACGGCATCATAAAATCGCCTGCCAGACAGGAATTTCCTCCTAAACGGTACGCATAGCAACCTTCGGTTTTCTCAGAAAACGCGTCGCGGACATTCGGACGATACGGCATTTCCAACGTATCGGGCATGTGGGCGGCAAACGAAACATCAAGTATTGCCGTAGGATTTTCGCCGTAGTTCACAATATCGAGCACACGTGCTTTCAGCACGCCAGTCTGCCAACCAACCGCTCCGCCTGGTTCAAGAATCACGGCAACATCGTATTTTTTCTTAAAATCTTTAAGCAACTGAATCACGTGTTCGGGCTTGTAATCCTTGTGCGTAATCAAATGACCGCCCCCCATATTCACCCATTTGGCAGACGAAAGCAAGTGACCAAATTTTTCTTCGAACGATTTCAACACACGTTCCAATGAATATGAATCATTTTCGCAAAGTGCGTGAAAATGAATCCCGTCAACACCGTCAGGAAGACCGTCTGCCAATTCCGACGCAGGAATGCCCAAACGAGAATTGGGCGAACAAGGATTGTACATTTCTGTCGTTACGTCGCTGTAACCAGGATTCACACGCAAACCAACCGAAACACCATATTGTTTGCAAACGTTTTTGTATTTCTCGAATTGCGACAAAGAATTAAACGTGATGTGCGAACTGCATCGTGCAATTTCGTCGAATTCCTCGGGAGCATATACCGGTGCGAACGTGTGGGCTTTGGAACCCATATAGTCAACGCACAGTTTCGCTTCGGCCAACGAACTCGCCGTAGCTCCCGCAAGATACTGACGCACAAGCGGAAACGATTTCCACAACGCATACCCTTTTAATGCCAGAATAATGGAAACACCTGCTTCTTTTGACACATACGAGATTTTCTCCAAATTATTCCGAAGTAATTTTTCTTCAAGAATAAACGCTGGAGACGGTATTTCTGGGTAATAATTCTTCATAACACTAATTTTGTGACAAAGATAAATTATTTACGGAGTATTGTAGAAATCGATTGTATCTAAATTCCAGAAAAAAGAAAAGTGACCACGAAAAACGCAGTCACTTTTTACTTAAAATTATTGTAAGACGATGTGCACATCGTCTCTACTGATTATTCAACAATAAAACTATTGCGATACACTTGGTTTGTTTGCGTATTCTTCAAGCTATACAGATATACGCCTTTGTCAAGTCCTTTGCCAACAATAAAACTGTTGCCGCTGGTTTGCATAGTATTTATTATTTTTCCTGTAACGTCGCTTATGGTAAGTTGGAACAAATCGTTGCCCGCATTGTCGAATTCCAACACTGAATAGTCGCGGATTGGATTCGGATAGAGCTTCACCGTTGCGTTATATGGAACTTCAATGGCGGTGCTTTCCTCGTTTTTCAGAATCGTGTACGTCATTGTATTCATAGTGGTGTTGGTAACAACGGCAGGGTTGTAGTCGAAGTAAATATGTGCCGTATTTTCAATCACCGTATTGTCGGGCAAATCTTTTTTGGCTTTAATTCTATATTTTACAAAACCATGACTTTCTGGCTCGTTCGTGGTGCTGTCGAGGAGCATAATGTTGTCGAATCGGAATTCCACCACGCCATCGCTCGTATAATTCGTCTTGAGGTTATGACTTGCCGCTACCACCTCGAATGTCTCCAAATCCAAAGCTGAAGAAAGCGTGTCGATTACAACGACGTTCTTTGCATAGTCATTCCCTGTGTTTTGGAAGCGAATGGTATATGACAACGGCTCGTTCATCAACACAAGATTTTCGTCAGTAACGCCCATCGGGAACACTGTTTTATCGTTCGGGTCGTACGAGCAACGCACTACAATTTTTGCTGTATCACTACTCAAAACAGATTGCGCATCCTTATAAGAAACGACAGATTCCAAAGTGTCGCTCGTGAAATTAAAATCAGGCATATGCATAGATATTTTTATTTTTCTCTCTTCAAACGGTCGTAAAGACATATTCCAACAGAGTGTTTTAGGATCTATCATGTCATAATCTTGTGAGGCGGAGCGAATGTCACCATATCGAGGGTCTAAATTAAATTGTATGCGTCCTTGCTCTAAAACTGTCCCATTATTTTTAACAGCCAAATACATTGGGAAAGATTCAAAACATCTCCCTGCATCCAATGATATGATGGAGATTTCAGTTTTTCGTTCTTCTTTTATATTTTTTATTCCAAAGTCAATCCCTGTCACATCTGTTGTTTCAAGAGATACTTCTGCCATTGGTACGCTTGCACTCTTCAACCCATTAGACGATGTCTCGGTGGTAAGTTTCCAATTGTCGGATAGTAGCGGAATAATTTGATAGACTGTTTCTGCACCACATGAAAATGAATAGTTTCCTGAATTATCGGTTTGTGCATATATGCTATCAGGAAGAATAAGAAGAGGATGTCGTGGTATTCCATATTCTTCATTGTCTTGTATTCCATTTTCATTTTCGTCGAAGAAGACTGTTCCCGAGATACAAATATTTCCAGAGCCAATCATCGGAGACAACTCCTTAATCAAAAAATCTTTCCATTGAGTTGATTTTTGGTAGTTGTTAATACAACCAAAAGGAACATATAACGAAATATCTTCTTCTGAAAGTCCCTCTAAGCCATTTGGGACATACGATCCTTCTGAATAAAATATTTGTGGAGGAACTTTATTATAACAAAAAAATGAAGTTAGAGAGTAACATCCTGCAAATGCATCCCTTTCAATACTCGTAACGGTACTTGGTATCACAATAGAAGATAAATCTTTACAATCGGCAAAAGCATATTTGTTAATAGAAAGTAAAGAATTGGGTAATTTTAATGTTTTCAAACTACTACAACTACAAAAAGTTTCATTTTCAATAAATCTAATATAATTTGACATTGAAATTGATTGTAAACTTGTACAACCCAAAAATGCTTTTTCTCCAAGAAACGTTACTGAATTGGGTATGTCAATTGTTTGTAAACTACTACATTGTAAAAAAGTCTGGGCCTCAATACGTTCAACTGAATTAGACATTTTAACGGATTGCAAATTAGTACAACTTAAAAATGCACCTTCACCAATGAAAGTTACTGAATTGGGTATGTCAATTGACGTTAAACTACTACAATTAAGAAAAGCAAGCCTTGCAATCTCTATTACAGTATTAGGAATTTCAATTGACTGTAAAGAAGTACAATGGGAAAATGTAGTTGATTCAATGCGTATAATATTCTTAGGCATTACAACGGAGGTTAAATTAGTACAACCATTAAATGCCGCTGTCCCAATAAAAGTTACAGAATTAGGTATCACAACAGAATGTAAATTTTGACAAGATTGAAAAGCTCCTTCTACAAGCCTTGTTACTGCATACGTAATGCCAGCATAAGTTATCTGTTCCGGAATAACTATATCTCCGCTATAATACACCTTGGATTCGTCTTTGGCGTGATTCAAAGGAACGACCTCAACCATATATGGTTCCGAATCAGAAATTACATGATAATTGATTCCATCAACCATAAATATTTGTGCCAATAAAGTCGTTGCTCCAAGCAACAATGCACCAAAAAGTAATGTAAATCTTTTCATAATAGTACGTTTTTAGTTAATAGTCTTCCAAAGGTAGATAAATATAGACAAATAAACAAATTCTTCTGCGTAATTCTATCTATCTTACATACATAAGACAATCAAACAGAGAAAAACCCTATGGGGAAAATATATTTTTTCGGAAAACAAACAGATTTCTACGGTCGTACGATGTAATGTACGATACAAGGAAATTACAAGTTCCCACAAAACGCAGTAGAGACGTCACAATGTGACGTCTCTACATTTAATTCATAATTCTTAATTTTTAATTTAAATTAGTACGTCAACTCCAAGTCTATGTTTTCTTTTACCTCGAACGGGAGTCCGTGTTTTCCAATTACTTCCATAAATGGATCTGGGTCAAATTCTTCTACGTTGAAAACTCCAGCGCCGCTCCATTTGCCAGTGAGGAACATCATTGCGCCTGTCATTGCAGGAACGCCCGTGGTGTAAGAAACACCTTGCGCGCCTGTCTCATTGTATGCTGCCTGATGGCTACAGTTGTTCCAAATGTAGGCCGTTTTTTCTTTGCCATCTTTGATTCCTTTTACACGACAACCGATTGAAGTTTCACCAGTGTAATTTTCGCCCAATGTTTCTGGTGCAGGCAAGGTTTCTTTCAAGAATTGCAATGGCACAATTTCCACACCTTTATATAATATCGGTTTAATGCTCGCCATTCCAATGTTTTGAATCACACGAAGATGCGTAAGATACTCATCGCCAAACGTCATAAAGAAACGCGCCATTTTTATTGTTGGGAAATTCTTTACCAATGACTCCAATTCTTCGTGGTACATCAAGTATGACTTACGGACACCAATGTTCGGGTACGTAAGCGGAAACATTATTTCTTGCGGTTCTGTTTCAACCCATTTGCCATCTTTCCAATAACGGCCTTTCTGTGTAATTTCACGAATGTTGATTTCGGGATTGAAGTTCGTGGCAAACGCCTTCCCGTGGTCGCCGCCGTTGCAGTCAACTATGTCAAGATAGTGGATTTCGTCGAAATAGTGTTTTGCCAAATAGGCGGTATAGATTTGGCTTTGTCCTGGATCGAAACCACACCCGAGAATTGCCGTCAAACCTTTTTCTTTGAATTTATCTTGATATGCCCATTGCCAGCTGTATTCAAACTTAGCCACGTCTTTCGGTTCGTAATTGGCTGTATCCATGTAATTTACACCTGCTTCCAAACAAGCGTCCATTATGCACAAATCCTGATATGGCAACGCCACGTTGATGACCAATTTTGGTTGGAACGACTTGATTAACTGCACCAATGCAGGAACATCTTCGGCATCGATTTGGGCAGTTTGGATTTTTCTGCCAAGTTTTTCTTCGATGATAGCCGCAATTTTATCGCATTTCGACTTTGTTCGACTTGCCAACATAATATCGGAAAACACCTCCGAATATTGAGCACATTTGAACGTAACTACCTGACTTACACCGCCAGCACCAATGATAAGAACTTTTGCCATATTCGTATATTTTATTGCGTTAAAATTACACTTTTTCTTAATACGTTCATACTAAAAAACGACGAGCTACGTTTTATACTAAAAAATGTTTGCCTATGGATAAAACTTCTACTCTATCTGTTATCAAAAATCAACACGAAGTCAAGAAATACAACACTAATGGTATCAAGTTTCTACAAGCGTATTGTAGAGCATTTCAATGTGTTACGACAAAACATAATGATACGATAACCTTGTGGCTGAATTAGTGAACAACCTCGTCGTCGCCCCGATAGGATTTTAATTCCAATCCGTTTTCATTGAGGACGGCATACGTGGTGTTCATTATCCAATTCCCAGTGTTAATGTAGCGACTTCCTGGTTCTATCTCTTTATCGACGGCAACATGACGATGCCCGAAAATAAAGAAATCATATTTTTTTGTCTTCAAGATTTCTTTCGCATACAGCAAGAGGAATTCCTTGTCATCACCAAGATAATTTGCTGATTCATAAACTTTTACCTTGCGATTGTGCGACGACCACGCATGAGCGAAACCAAATGCCCAATTTACTGGCACAAAGCGAAACAGCCATTGCAAGAATTTACAAGAAAAAATCACGTGCAAGAAATTCATTCCCCTATCGTAATTCCCCAATGCATGACCGTGATGAATAAGGAGCTTCTTACCGAAATACTCACGTTCCAACGGGTCGTTGTAAATTGTGGCGCCTATCTCCTTTTGCAAATAATCGCCATACCACAAATCGTGATTGCCTGAAAAAATGTTCACTGGGATTCCAGAGTCAACAAACTCGGCTAATTTCGCCAACAGACGAACATAGCCCTTGGGAGCAACGTACTTGTATTCAAACCAAAAATCGAATATATCACCCAACAGATACAACTCGCCACACGAAGGTTTTATCTCGTCTAACCACGCAAGTATCAACTTCTCACGTTCACGACTTTTTTCCTCATCGGGATAGCCCAAATGAAAATCCGAAGCGAAATAAATATTCTTAGATGGTTCCATTGTACAATTCTAAAAACTCTTTTCTATGGAAAGTGTCACAATAGAAATCAATTCATCGTCTTGTATCTCGTGACGAAGCATATACCCTAAATCCAAACCGATTTGCTTCCGAAAACCGAAAGAACAATTCGCCCCATATTTTACCGTTGCTATGGAATAATTCGTACCCGCACCAAGCGGATGATAGGTTTCGACAAACAACGAAGGTCTCACTCGTTTGTTTGCCACATACGCGACTTTGAGTTTGTTCTTATCGACGAACGACGGAAGCAAACTTTTCTCATTCTTGATATATGTGTTTTTGGAGACATTCATTTTCGTTTGAATTGCCACACGAAAATTACCAAACTTCTTTTTATAGCCAACAAGTGCGGCAAACGTATGAACGGGGAAATATCCCTGTATGCGATATTTGTCGGCAAATTCATAACTTGCCCCGACGAATAGCGGCTTGGTAAGAGAATATCGAGCTTCCACTTCGGCAGACGCCTGTTTTAACAAAGCACTATGTTGCTGAAAACGAGATTCTACACCAACGTCGAGCGACAATCTCTTTGACAAATCAATTGATGCCTCAACGCCCGTCCAAACTTGAAACGAGTAGGTTTGAGCCGAAGCAAACAAAGTCCCGAATACACACAATAATATGAGAAAACCTTTCTTCAATTATAACTCTTGATGTACATCAGACATATTGTTTTCTCCATTATCTTGCTCGTAATAATAGATTTGAATCCACGTAGAATCGTTCAAGTAGTTGATGTCGCCCACTTCAAAACGTTCAATTTTCAAGCCAGTACGTTTTTCCAAATCTGCCTTCAACTCATCATATTTTTCAGGTTTAACCAATGCTATGTTGTCGTATTTCACACGTTTACGAGACTCGTGCTTAATCATCCAAACTTTTTCAAGGAAGAATGCAACAGTAAGAATTGCAAGATTTGTGAAAATCAATTCGGCATAACTTACTTTCTTGTTCGACAACGCATTGATAACCGAAACGCCAATAACCAAGAACAAATACGTCATTTCCTTGATAGGCATCAACTCGGTTCTGTAACGGATAATTCCGAAAATAGCAAACAAACCGAGAGCAAATCCCATCTGTATTTTTACGTTGCCCAACAAGAAACACAACATAAATACGACGGTTGAAATCAATATATACGTAAACAAAAAGTCACGACGACGTGTTGCAGGATAATACAAACAACGGGAAATGACGAAAATAATGATAAAATTGAACGCAAAACGAATCAACAATTCTGCAAAAGCAGGCGCGTCAATCAACGAAATTCCAAATAATTCTTCCATAGCAGTTTATTTTAAGTTATACTTTCCTTTATTTATTGTTATTTATATTTCTTTATTTTTCATTCTTAATTTCTCAATGTATCTGATTTTAGTCTTGAATCGATTCTTCTTGATATTTTTATAGACCACGGCAGTACCAATAGCATATTTACTCATACCACAACGAAAGATTCTATTCTTCAACAAAGCCGATTGCATATACGAGACGGCACAACTCTTGTCGCGTTTGAGTTCTATAATGCAAATATGCGAGAAATCGGCAGTTTCGCCGTTCACGCAATTAGTCACGTGTAGATTTGTATCAACGGTGCAACGTTCACCGTGCACCAAATCAACTAAGGTCAAACGGGTATATTCCACCAAAGTTTTGGGAAACAATTCTTCGCCAGTAAAAGGACTGTGCTGATGAATAAACGTATTTGCCTCGTACAAAGGATGTGTTTTCGGGAAACTGATTCTTTTTTTCTTCGTTCGTCCCTTGTTATTCTTGAATTTTATTTCCAGAAACTCCGCACCTGTTGACAAATACGTTCTATGACGGACTTTGTATCGATTCAGTTTACCGTTTTGGTGAGCAATATACATTTTGTCGTCGGGCGTGTCGTAATACACTGTCTTATAGTCTTGATACGGCGTGTCGTTGATGTACAACGCAGCATAATTAGGTGCTATAAGCGACAAAACATCAGGCAATTGCGAACGGCTGAACACATATTTCGTGTCCGTTCTGTTCAGCAACTTCACAGAATCCATCTCGTCCAATGTGATTGGACGCATTTCAGCGACAATATCTTGTACGGTTTTCGCCATTAATCAGCGTAATACGTGTACTCGTAAACTTTTTTCTTAATTAGTTTCCCAGCAGCGTCATAATACAATTTTGCAACTTTTTTGCCTGCGTCGTTATATTCATAGACCGCTTTTTCCTTCAATTTTCCCGTAGCCGAATATTCATACACGGCACTTTCTTTCTTGCCTTTGTACTCGTATGTGTAATACTTCTTCAAGTCTCCATATTCGTCATACACATACTCTTTCTTAACGCGACCAAATTCGTCACGTTCCTCTTTGGAATCAATCACTTTTTTACCTTTTGTATCGATTTCATACGTTGTTTTCGTCTTTACCGAACCCGTTTGAGCCGAAACAGTAGCACACATACAAATGCCGATGAGTGCAAAAAATATCACACGAATTGTTTTCATTATTTATAAGATTTTATGGTTAACGTATCCAAAACAACTTCAGAAGAATTATCTATTATCTCAAAATGACGTACTTGAATGGAATCGCCATACGATGCAGACGGAATTCTACTATCGCTATAAACAAATAACTTATATTTTCCAGGAATTAAATTTCCTATCTTGAAATTTCCCAACGCATCGGTACGATATCTTTCAAGTATTTCATCGTCATTTTCAAACTGAAGATATACCGATTCTTCTTGAGCGGCAACGGAGTAGGTATATGTTGAGGCCAAATAATTAAGCAACTTGACATTTCCTTTTACCACACCATTCCCATCGTCATAGTCCACGTGTTTGTAAATTATGAAATCACTCAACTGTGCCTCGTCTTTTTTCCCTTCCAAAGAGACTTTTTGAGAAAACGCAATTTTAGGATTCTTCACGTTTGAGATGGTATCGTCGGAATACACATACACCGTATATTCGCCTTTGGTCAGATTGCTAAATTTAAACACGCCCGCAGAACTTGTTGATTCCTTGTCGTCAACATAATCGGTGCTACCATATGAAATATACACGTCCTCGTCAACTGCCACGTATGGTTTCCCTGATTTCTCAAACAAGGCATTGATGTTTTGAATCATCACTTTCCCTTCTATCGAAGCCAAACCACCCTTCCCTTCATCGGGGCTACAAGCAAATAGAGAAACAGCAACAAGTACGCAACCAAAAATTCTTTTTACATTCATAAAACTTCTATTTGATATTATACAAAAATACAAGTTTTTTAATTATGAAACGGCATTATCGGCAATAAATCTACTCTCGTACAAAAAAAAGGGACCAACTTTTATAAGTCAGTCCCTTTTCTTTTACTAAAGAGTGGTCTATCGTTTTACAAATTTCTTTGTTTCAACAGAACCGTCTGCATATGCAATCTTCACGAAATAGTATCCTGCCTTGATAGAAGTTACATCAAGTGTAATTTCTGCCGCATTCACTTCTTCCACGAATTGAACAGCACCGATAATGCTTACAACGGCAACCGTCTGCATTTCTTTTCCTGCCACAACAGAAAGTTCGTTTTGACAAGGGTTCGGGAATACTGAAAGTTGAGCAACTTCGGTTTCGTCAATTGCAACAGGATGAGCTTCTTGTGCTTTCTTGAATGCTTCAATTGCAGCAGACAAACGTTGTACTTGTGTATTAACGTTTTCCTGTACGTGAGTTGTTCTCATATATTCTGCGTTTGCATTTGAATTACAAGTAACCAAATCCAAGAACTCAAACATATATTCACTCGGATCACGAGTATTATCTATCAAGAAATTAGCTTCAGCAATCAATACTGCCAAATCATCAACACTCACTTCTGCCGGGTTACGAGATTTCTCGAATGCGTCAATTGCCTTGTTCAACGATGTTACAGCATCATTTACAACTTGTTGATTTGTTGATGCTTCATAAATTCCCTGTGCCTCAGCAATTGCTGTTTGGAATATGGTAACAGCCGATTGTGGGTATTGCAAAGAACCATCGCCCGTATTTCCGTCAGCTTTCACAATCGTAGATTGAGCTTTTGAAATCGTGAATGCCAATGTTGACTTATCAACTGAAATCACTTTTGCCTTGAACTCATTTATAGCATTCGTCAATTCTATATTTGCTTGGTCAACTTCACCTTGCGACGCATTAGCATTATTGTAAACCATGCGAGCTGATTCAATTGCTGAATTCAAGATTGCCTTTGAACCACTTGGATAATTACCCTTCAAATATCCTTCAACAGCCGATGCATACAAACCATTAGCAGTCGAAATCGTATTATTCAAAGCAGATTTGTTAACCGAAATCTTCGCATTTGTAAATGCGTCAATTGCATTACGTAACGTAACCGTAGCTTGGTCAACATCTTCTTGTGACGAAGAAGAACTATTGTTAACCGTTTGAGCAACTGTAATTGCATTTAACAAGATTTGCTTTGTTCCATTAGGATATTGTCCGTCGCCATAACCTTCAACAGCACCTGCATACAATGTGTTTGCCTCAGAAATTGCGGCTTGTAAAGCAGTTCTATTGATAGAATTTGGATCGAACTTAGAATTCAAGAACTTATCAATTGCATCGCTTAATGCTTTTGTAGCAGCATTTACCTCGGCCTGACTTACAGAAGCATCATCGTTCACATCTTCTGCTGCCTGAATCGCAGTAAGCAATTCTTGTTTTGAGCCCTTGATATAGTTACCTTCTTGGTATCCTTCTACCGCATTGACATAATAACTATCGGCAAGTTCAATCTTAGCGACAAGCGTAGATTTGTCAACCGAGATTTGAGCTGCCATAAATGCTGCGATAGCTGTACGCAAAGTCGTTACCGCATTATCGGCAACCGATTGTGTTGTTGCATTATTAATAACGCCTTCAGCAGTTGTCTTTGCATTTGTAAGCATTGTTACTGCTGATTGAGGATAGTTTCCGTCGCCATTACCAACAACGGCAGCATCCAACAATTCCTCTGCATCTGCAATAGCGGTGTACAGAGCGTCGTAGTCGATAATTTCGGGCAAATCAAGAGCAACACCAAGAATCTTCACTTCATCAACCCAAACTTTACCAGTTTCACCATCAGCTTCCTGAACTTTCCACTGACATTTTGTAAGTTCTTTCAAATCCCAAGTAACTTTCTTACCCCACGTATATTGAGCCAAATCGCTCCAGCTCAATTCTACCAATGTCCATTCTGGATACGGGTCAAGATAGATATAATAGTCACAAGCATCTTTAATTCCTGTCAATTCAACCTCAAAATACACTTTGCTGTCACTCTTCATCCAGAATGAGATACCTGTAGAACCGCTCATATCGAATGCTTCACCTTCGGTTGCCTTGAAGTTCAAGCCCATACCAACGAATGGATTATAACCAAGAGCAGCAGAACCTTCCAACGTATATTGCATCATTGCGGCCTTGCCTGTACCATTATAACCCGGAGTTGACATTGTGAACGGACTTTCTTCCGAAGACAACGGTGTAATTTCCGAAGAACCACATTTTGAAGGATCTTCACTTGCCGTATGGTCGTTGAATGAGAACCAATACGTTGCCATATATGTCATGTTTTCTTGTTTCATATCAGCATCGAAAATCAAGGTCTCGTTCACGATAATAGCCTTAGCAAACGCTTTTTCTGCAGATTGCAATGCAGCAAGAGCAGCATCAATTTCAAGTTGCGTTGCGTCAGCATTGTCAAATACCGATTGAGCAGCTGCGATAGCCGTCATAAAGGTTGATTTAGAACCAACTTTATACTGACCTATTTCCGTACCTTCTACAGCAGCAGAATATGATGCATTAGCCGTTGCTATTTCAGAATTCAATTCTGAAGCATCAACAACCTCAACGCTACAATTAGCTTTAATGTATGCATCTTCGTCACTTGCTGCAGTAATCGTTGCCGTTCCAACTGCTTTTGCAGTTACAACACCATCAACAACCGTAGCAAAATCAGTCTTGCTTGAAGACCAGTTCACCGTTTGATTTGTCGCATTTGCAGGAGAAATAGTTGCTGTCAACGTAGCCGTATTTCCAACACGGATAACCTTTGAGTCCATATTCAAAGCGATACCCGTTACCACTACATTTGATACTGTTACATCACATTCTGATTTCAAGCTTGTACCATCAGTTGTTGTTGCAGTAATTTTAGCAGTACCTTGTTTCAAGGCGGTAACCTTACCTGTTGCATCAACTGTTGCAACATCAGGAGCCGACGAAGACCAATCTGCTATCTGGCTTGCACCCGAAGGAGCAATTGTCAATGAAATTTGACCTGTTTCACCAACCTTCAAAGCAAGTGCGTTGTCAATGATAATCTGCGATGCCAAGATATTTGTAACGGTAAGTTCACACGTTCCTGTGAAAGAACCGTCTTCTGTCGTCACAGTAATCGTCGTCACACCAGGAGCAATCAATGTAACTGCACCGTCGGCAATCGTTGCAACCGACGTGTTAGATGATGTCCACGTTACATTCTTATTTGTTGCATTCGTAGGAGCAACTGTTGCAGTGAATGTCACAGTCTCATTCAATGCGGCAGTCTTTGTTCCCGAAGGTGACAAAGTTACACCTGTAACAGCAATCGTATTTGCTTTTACAGTAACATCACAGATTGCAAAGAAGTTTCCATCTTCTGTTGTTGCAGTAATCGTTGTTACACCTGCTGCAACACCAGTTACAATACCATTTGTTACAGTAGCTATCGATTCGCCTGCAGAATGCCAAATTACAGTTTTATTTGTTGCATCAGAAGGTTCAACAGTTGGAGTCAAAACGGCACTACCGTTTACAGAAATTTCCAATGTTGATTTATCCAAGGTAATACCCGTAACTGCCTTTGGATTTACAGTTACATTACATACATCTGATTTTGCACCTGCCGTTGCGGTAATTGTACATGTTCCAACGCCAACTGGAGTTACGACACCATTGGTAACCGTTGCAACACTTGGATTGTCAGATGACCATGTAACAGTCTTCACCGTAGCATTTTCTGGTTCAACTGTTGCCGTCAACGTTTGAGTTGCATCGCCCATTGTGAATGTCAACGTTGACAAATCAAGAGTAACTGCTGTAATTTCAACTGCAGAAACTGTCACTGTACATGTTGCCGAAACAGAACCATTTGCCACAGTTACGATTGCAGTACCTTCAGCTACAGGAGTCACAACACCCGTTGAAGAAACAGTGGCAATTTCAGGTTTGTCAACTGTCCATGTTAATTCTGTATCAGTTGCATCGTCTGGTGAATATGTAGCCGTCAACTGTGTTGCCGCACTTGCCAATGTAAGAGCCAACGTAGATTGAGAAATATCAATTGATTCAATATGTTTATGACTTACTGTAACAACACAAGTGGCAGTTTTTCCGCCATCTTCGGTCGTTACCGTAATGGTTGCAGAACCAATCTTATTACCTGTAACGACACCGTTTGCGTCAACCGAAACCGTTTCCGCATCAGATGATTTCCAAGAAACTGCCTTATTTGTTGCATCGTCTGGAGTTACTGTTGCAGTCAACGTAGCTGTTTTTCCAAAATACACATCTTGTGTTGCAGGAAGCGAAACGCTTTCTACTGCAACCGTACTTGCAACAACTGAGACATTACATACTGCCTTCACTGAATTATCAGCGTTAGATGTCGCCGTTACCGTACAAGTACCTTCTCCTATAGGAGTTACAACGCCATTAACAACTGTTGCGACTGCCTCGTCAGACGAAGTCCACGTAACAGTTTGGTCTGTCGTATTTGCAGGAGTGAATGTCGGAGTCAATGTTTTAGCATCGTCACCAACCGTGAAACCTAACGAAGTAGCCATCGTTATTGCTGTTGGCATAATATTTTCAATCGTTACGGCACATTCGCCAACAACGCCGCTACCATCGTTTGCCGTTGCCTTAATCGTAGCCGATCCTGCTTTAATTGCAGTAACCAAACCGTCAGCCGAAACCGTTGCCACGTCAGTAGCTGTCGAAGACCACGTATAGGTCTTGTCTGTTGCATCATTTGGAAGAACCGAAGCAGTCAATTGTTGAGTAGCGCCAACTTTTATCGTAGCAGATTCTGGCAACACCGAAATTGAAGTAACTTGTGTTGCTGCAACAGTAATTGCACAAGAACCAACGACGGCACTACCATCTTTCGCAGTAGCTTTTATTGTACAAGTTCCTATCTTCAACGCTGTTACTAAACCATCGGCATCAACTGTAGCAACCGTTTCATCGTCGCTTGACCATTCATACGTTTTATCCGTTGCATTTGCAGGAGAAACCGTTGCCGACAATTGAACCGTTCCGCCAACCGATAATGATTGCGTTGCAGGAGCAACTGTAATACCTGTAACTTTTATTGGTTTTACCTCTATACTATATATATCGGATTTCGTATTGTCTTTTGTTGAAGTTGCGGTGATAGTTACCGTACCCACAGCAACACCTGTTACAATACCGCCAGTTACCGTTGCGATGTTCTCGTCTGAAGACGACCAAGTAACTGTTTGAGCAGCATTGGCTGGTGTAACAGCAGCAGTCAAAGTTGTAGTTCCACCTACAAGAATTTCGGTTTCACTGCCAGAGATTGCAACGCCTGTAATAGCAACAGGATTTACCGTTACATTTACCGTTTTCGAGAATGAATTATCTGCCTCGGAAGTAATTGTAACCGTTGTTGTTCCTTCGGCAACCGAACTGATAATCACCTCGCTACCATTTACGGTAACCGTTGCTATATCTGTATTTGCCGATACTGCCGTAACTACCTGACTCACCGATTGAGGAGTTACGGAAGCCGTTACTGTTTCAGAGCCACCCACTTCCATTGTTACAGACTCAGGGTCAACTGAAATACCTGTAACTGCAACAGCTTTAACTGTTACTTGTACAGTTTTCTTCACATTGCTACATCCGTCAGCAGTACTTGTAGCAGTAATCGTTACGGTTCCTTCTGCAACACCTGTTACAACACCCGATGAAGACACCGTTGCCTTGGTATTGTCCGACGATGTCCACGACAAACCTGTTTCCGTTACACCATCAGGACTAAACGATGCAATAATCGTTGTTGTTTCGCCAACAGTCACTTCATACGAAGATTCCGCGAACGAAATAGATTCTGGATTCTTCTTTGGAGCAGGAACTTTTACCGAATATGTCGCCGAAATATCTTGATGCATTTTTGAACGAGCAGTAATGGTTGCCTCTCCATAACCTGTACCGATTACACGACCTTTGTAGTCAACTTTTACAACATCTTCATCAGATGATGACCAGAATACAACAGGATAAGAAGCGTCATCTGGTGTTGGCGTTGTCTCTAAATATAATGTATCACCTGCTACCCCCGAAGCAATCGGTATTTTCAAAGGATCAATATTTGCATGCAGATGTTCTTTTGACAAATCGTTATCGGAAATAGGAGAAATTGTCAAACTATTCAACGCTACAGGTGGCATACCTAAGATATGAACCTCATCAATCCAAATTTCTCCAGTAGCACCCGAATTACCCGTTGTTCCTGTTTCAAACTGCCACTGCAATTTTTGCACGTGTGCTGCAGAAAAAGTAACAGCCGTACCCCACGTTGGTTGTGCCAATTGATTCCATTTTACAGTAATTTTTTCCCAATTCGGAGTTTCCGGGACATCATATTTATGGAAACAATAGTCAGTTACCTCTTTAATAATAACTTGGAACGTACAAGCAGGACCTTTATACCAGAATGTCACACCTGTACCATGTGTCCAATCCATCGTGTTTGTTTCCACATCGTCAACCCACGTACCAATACCTACGTAAGCAGGGTTTGTCCAACTTGCACAAGAACCTCCACTATATGGTGTATAATTCGAGCCCAACTTATATGAACAATGTACAGCATATCCACTTCCATCATAACCAGGTGAATCCATCTGTAAAGGATTTCCTCTACTTGAAAGAGGGGTTATGGTACTCTTTGTTCCTTTTTTACAAGCACCGTCTTGGTCGGGAGAATCGTTAAATGAGAACCAAATACCACCCACATTATTAAATTCGTTACCATCCTCACAATCATCAAGAATTGTCTCGTTTCCTGCAAGCATATTCAAAACTTCAATTTTTGTAAACGCCTCGAGAACAGCATCTTCAGAAGATTTTATATTTCCATTACCATTATATGACAATGTAATTGTTTGTCCAGGCTGTGGAGGTGTTGACAATGTAAGATCAACCGTCTTGTCGCTGTTTACGGTTACACCACTCACAATACCTGATTGAGCAGTACCATTATAATATACCGTAAAATTAGACCCAGATGAAGTACCTGACTTCATTGTCTTAGACATATTCAAGGTAATTGTCGTTCCAGCAGCATTCGTCTCTGCAGATGATACAGAAGGAGGGAATACAAAACCTGAAGCACCTGGTGCCCAGAAGTTTCCTGTCAATACAAACAATGTAATACAACGAATTGTTGAGTTAAAATATGCATCAACATTTGCAAGACCTGCAACCGAAGAATAACATTTGTTCAAACTGCTTTGTGACGACGAAGATGTCATTGGAGGCAATGCAAATGTAGAATATGAACCATTCGCATATGAACCACTACTTGGATTTGAAACGTTACGACCTCCGAAAGGACCTTTCAATTGATTTTCATATCCTTTCACAAAGTTTGTCAATTTCGCATTAATATCTTTTGCCGCACTTGAAGCATCATTTCCATGCCACAAATAGTCAACAGCCATACGCCAAGGGTTACGACACGCATCTGCACCATAACCGTTAGCACCTGAACCCGTGTTACCACAAGAGTTCTCTGTTCCTGCATTGTCACACCAGTTACTTACCAAACCCGATGTACTGTTTCTGTTTGCAATCAAAATACTATTTGAAGCATTGATAGCAGTAGTACCCCAGAATGTTCCGTTATCGGTATCAACTTTTGCAAACTCAGCATAGTATGCAGGAGCAAAGTAACTTGGGTTACGGCACGAGTTAGTGTTTCCCCAGGCATCACCGTTCAACGTCTGACCATCGCCATTCATTTCTGTTCTTTTTATCGTCTGAATGAACGATTTTGCAGTTGCTGCATAATTACCACTTGGCCATTGTTCCGAAGCAATGATCAACGACATGGCAACGTCCAACTCGGCATCGGTAGCACCATTGGAACCTGTAACGCCACTACAACCGTTGATTTTCCAGTTCATCACGCCATTGCCGTTCATATTGGCCTTATAATATGCCCAAAGACCATCGAACAAATTCTTGTCGTCGGCATATACCGAAAGCAACATACCGTATGCAATACCTTCCGACACTGTAGATGAACCATCATCAAATCTCACACGATACTTACCTGAACCACAGGATTCAACATAGGCACCTTTCCATGCCTCGTACGCTTCAGCAGCTTTTTGCGAAGGACCATACGTACCGCCACTTGGTAAATTCGTCGGCATAATACCATAATTATACTGCGTATTACTACCAAACGGAACTGCTCCATGACCAGAGTTTATCTGGGCAAACACACCGTTACATAACAATACACTCAAAACAAGAGTGAGAATGTTTAAAAAATATCTTTTCATAACCTAATTAGTTTTCAGTTTTTAAGTCCGTAAAAGTACAAAATTATTTTTTTGTATATGACAATTTTTTTCATAAAATCCCTATGTAATTTATGGCATATTTATAAACAATTGAAATTCAAAAAATTATCACGGAAAATGTTTCATCGTCAACATTTTTATCTTCGTATATTTATATAATGTATGGCACGATAAAACTATTTTTTTTCTTATTTTTGACCAAAGAAAAAATATGAAGCTACTCAATATCATTTTTTTGCTTACCATAATTGGAGCTACGAATTGTTTTTCGCAAGACGAATTACCTGTGCAAAAAACACAATCGTGGGACCT
>JAGCOW010000080.1 GCA_017642535.1 Bacteroidales bacterium
AGCGGACATTACAAAAACGGAAAGCCAGATGGAGAATGGTATATATACGATACGAATGGGAAACTAATTCAAGAACGATATTATAAGAACGGATTGGAAGAAGGAGATTGGAAATATTGGAGAACATATTATTACGGTGAAAAAAATGAAATATACGAAGAAACATATAATAACGGAGTGATAAAATCATGCCGCCACTCAGAGGACAGTAAAACTTTTGAGCAGTTTGAGAATATGGAGGAACCATTTAATAAGATTTGTTCTCGTTATTGGTATAGTAAAGATTCTTCTTTTTGGAAGGAAAGCGATATATATACAAATGCATGTTTGTATAAAAGAACATACGAAAGGCAAGACTATAGCCATGAAATCTTTTATGATAGACAAGGATATCGCCCAGATTCTGTGATTGTTAAACATCGCTATACAGAAAATCAGGGTATTCCAAGTGAGGCAAAGAATGCAAACTATGTGTCGGAAGAGTTTTTTTACCCATATTACATAAAAATAGAAACGAAAAAATTAAATAATAATTTTTATTCTCAGACGGTTTATGACACATACGGTGATATATTTTGGAAAGTAACAGGACATTACTATAACCTATGGAGTTCGGAAAGATTAGTAAATGATTATATTAACTATCAAGCAGATTTGCGGTACAAGCAAAATGTAAAAAAAGAGACAACCGTAGAAGAAATTTTTGAGCCATATTATTTGAGAGTGGAAAAAACAACAGAACCCAAGGGCTGGTATTACATTACCATTACCTTTTATGACAAAGACGGAAATATATATCGCAAATGGCATACAAATGGAAGTCCAAATACTATCAAAGAAATTATTGACGAAAAAATTAGATGGTATATGATAGACAAAAAGAACTGGGAAAAAAAATAGAAACCGTTAAATCAATATAGTTATGGCAAGTAAACGCATAATTCTTGTTCTACCCTTTCTTCTTCTGCTTATGATGGCATTGGATTGCTTTGCACAAAAGCCAATGAGTCTTTGGCGTTTGAAGCACCAAGATATTTATGTGTTGGATGAGGATGATATACCAAGATTTACAAGTAAAGAGACTTATCGAGTGGTATCTCCAACGACAGACAGAACTAAAGTGTATCGGTTATGGGTTGACTGTGCTCGAATAGAAAAGATGTCACTTGCAGAATTGAATTTTTCCAATTTGCAAGAATTAAGAATATGTAGATGTTATATTCCTAGAGATTTGACTCAATATCCACTACTACAAGTATTAGATTATTTCACCGACGTGGAAGTGTGTCAACGGCAATTGTCAAACGATGATTATGTCAATTTAATGGTTTCTCCTCTGCCAGAACAAATCTTTCAACTGAAAAATCTGAAAGAATTGAATTTTGAACGTGGCACAAGTGTTTCTTTTTTTACGGAAAAAAATATTTCAAAACTAAAGAAATTAAAATATCTGCGTTTTGCTGGTAAATTTTATATTCCAGCATATTTATGTAGAAAAGAAAATTTTAGTTCCACAACATACCTTGAATGGCAGCGAAAACCTATAATAGATTTTTTAAGGCTTATCTATAAAAAACGGACCTACCGAAATGAAGGTTATGTTTTAAAAGCACATTACAAGAAGGGTAAGCCCGACGGGGAATGGCTGGTATATGGTAAAAACGGAGAAATAGTACAAAGACGTTTTTACAAGAATGGCTTGGAACATGGTAATTGGTTGATAAAGTGGAAAAATAACTATGAAGAAGATGAATTTCTGGAATATGAATTTGACAATGGGACTTTGATTTCGATAAAAGAATCCTATTATGGGAGTTGTAGGGTTATTGAGAATTTTAATGATTTTTCCAATAGAACAGAAAAATTTTTGGGGGATGATGGGGAATGTTATGAAGAAAATGTATATAAAGATGACAATCTTATAAGAACTTACAAAAGATTTGGAAATGATACTGAATATATAACCCAAGATATTGTTGATACAGTTGGGGGAAAGATATATTATGAAAAAAAATATGTAAATGATACGTTGGTAGAAGAAAAGGAATACTTCTATAAAGAAAATAGATAATCTTGGAAAGACAAAAACTAAAAGAAATCTTTCTATTTTTGAAAACAATCATTCAAACATGGCAAAATCTGTTGCAAAAATACTACTGCTCGTTTCCGTTGCCTTTGTTTCGTGCAAATCAACCGACAGCGGTTTTTGTGAAAAAATACGTATCACTGCCACCTCGTTATCAATCGACACCGTTCAATGCCCAATAACAATAGAAATAGACGGCGTTTTTTACGATACTCTCTATTGGGACAAAAAATGCCACGAAAATTATATAGAATTGAGTCGCAATCAAAGAAGTTCTGGTTTGAACTATTTTATTGATGATTATGTTTACACAAACGAACAAAAGTATTGAAAAGAATCCGATAAAAATGAAAACCCTCCGCCATTCCAACATACCAATTTTTCTGCCACAACTGGCGTGTCCGCATCAGTGCATATTCTGCAACCAAAACCATATCAGTTCGCAGAACGACGTGCCTACACCGCACGAAGCCCACTCGATTATAGAACGGAATTTGGCGACAATTCCCAAAAACTACGATATTCAAATTGCGTTTTTCGGAGGAAGTTTCACTTGTCTGCCATTGGAAACGCAGAAAGCGTATCTACAAGTAGCACAACCATTTATAAAAAGTAAACAAGTATCAAGCATCCGCATTTCAACTCGTCCCGACTACATTGATGATGACATTCTCCGTATGCTCAAACGCTACCACGTAACCGATATAGAACTCGGTGCACAGTCAACCAACAACACCGTACTGAAACTATCGGGACGCGGACATGACCGAAACGCCATACAGAAGGCCTCGGAACAAATCAACGCCCATGGTTTCCAACTCGGTCTGCAAATGATGCTCGGTCTGCCTGGCGATACATTCCAAACCGCCTTGCAAACCGCCCACGACATAATTGCCTTCGGAGCAAAAACCACACGCATCTACCCCACATTGGTCGTTGCCGACACGCCGCTTGCTAAACTTTACGAACAAGGGAAATACACTCCGCTCACGCTCTCCCAAGCCGTGGCATGGACAACGGAAATCTACACGCTTTTCGTCAAAAACAACATCACCGTGCTCAAAGTCGGTCTGCACCCGAACAAAGATTTCACATCAAACAAATATCTGCTGGCAGGACCATTCCACCAATCTTTCAAAGAATTGGCGCTTTCAAACATTTGGTACGAACGATTAAAATTATTAATGCAAGAAAATTGCACAAATCAAAGTATCACCATCTTTGTTCCAGAGAATGAATTACATAACGCCGTCGGCTACAATTCGCAAAACCGTAACGAATTGCTCAAAAAATATAAAAATGTAACATTCTGCACAGATTCCGCATTACAAGACTATGAATTCACCTATTGCAATAATTGACGCACGCAGTCCGCAGCACGCTTTTGAAACGCTCGCCAAGCGCTTCAAGGTAATTCCATTTCTGGCAGAAAACACTACCTACGCCGCCATTGCTGGTCACCCCGACGTGTTCATTTCACAAGGCGACACAACAGTCATTGCACCAAACACACCAGAAAACGTGCGGAAACACATTCCATCGTTTCTTGTCGGCACAACACCTGTCGGGAGCATTTTACAGGATTCCACGCCTTACAATTGCGTAGTAACCGAAACATACATTATCCACAAGCACGGTTTCACCGACAAGAAAATCTTAGAACAGAATCCGAATAAAACCTATATTTCTGTCCCACAGGCATATACCCGTTGCAACCTTTTGGAAATTGCCCCGAATGTTTTCATCACTTCCGATAAAGGCATCCACAACGTACTGACACAAAATAACTTAGAATGTCTGTTCGTCCACCCCGAAGGCATAGAACTTCCACCCTACAAATATGGTTTCATAGGCGGTTGTATGGGAAAGTTCGACAATACAATTTTCATAAACGGCTCGCTTTCAACCCATTCCGAAGGAGAAATAATCCGTTCTTTCATAAAAAAACATTCCTTAGAAACGGTGGAACTCCACGACGGAAATTTATATGACGGAGGTGGAATCATTTTCATTTCCCGACAACATTGCAACAGAACTGCACCAAATACGTAAAACGGCGAGAATTGTTGTCATATCTACAAAAAAATGTTGCATTTTACTTGCATTGCATATTTTTTGCACTATATTTGCACAATAAAAGTTGAATTAAATCTTTTTGATATGCCAGCTCATAAATCAAAAAATTTTCGATTTCGTATTATTGACGAATGTTTGCGTGACACGTCAAGAACATGGACGTTAGACGACTTAATCAACGAGGTATCTCACAAACTCACCGACGAATTTAACGTGGAAAAAGTGAGCCGTCGTTCTATTCAGTACGACATTGCACTTATGCGTGAAAAACAGCCAATCGGTTACAACGCTCCTATTATATGTGTCGATGGAAATTATTCGTATTCCGACGAAAATTTCTCCATAAAAAATATGCAGTTGAGCAAACCAGACATCGACAACTTGACCGAGGTTGCAAATACGCTCAAACAATACAAGCAATACACGCATTTGGGCGACATTACCAAACTGATTGAAAAAATCGAAGCGATTATCGCTATCAATCCACAGCCAAACTCTTCTATCGCGGCATTTGAATCGGCTAAAAAATTGGTAAAAGGCGTTTCGTGGCTTAAACAAATCGTAGATGCGGTTATCAAAAAGCAAGTAATCGAACTAACCATAAGAAAAAAAGACGAAACAATATCACAACGAGTTATCCACCCCTATTTTCTGAAAGAATATCACAACGAATGGTATCTCTATGGTTTGGAGGATCCTTCGACAGAATTTATTGTGGTTCCAGTGAGCGACATTGCGGCAATTTCGCCACAAATCATAAACTTTATCGAAAACACGAAATACACGCCTGAAGAATATTTCCAATACTTGGTTGGCATTCATCCTGCCGAAAACACGAAGCCGACCACTGTTTCGTTGAAGATTTCTACGGATATGATTGAACATTTCAAGAATCACCCGCTTCATAGTTCACAAACGATTACCGACACGGGGCTTGACAGAGCTCTTTTAGAGATAAAAGTCATTGTCAATCAAGACCTTACAGAGAAGATTCTTAAATATGGTTCAAAAATAAAAGTTGAATCACCCGAAAAGTTACGTAAATCTATCTTGAACGAAATCAGATCGTTACAAGATTCATACACGCAACCTACTCTATTTTAAGCAAATACAGAATTGTTAATAAGTTTTCGTGCTGATTTTTAGTATGTTATATATCAGCACGAAAATTTCATTTCTACAAAAGCAGACAAATATCTACATTTGCCTACTTAATTTTGTAGAATGATTCCACAAGAAACGATAGAGAAAATCATAAGTCTTTCCAAGGTAGAAGAAGTGATTGGAGACTTTGTGGCATTGCGTCGTGCCGGCAGCAATTACAAGGGTTGTTGCCCGTTTCACGACGAAAAGACTCCGTCGTTTGTGGTTTCGCCAGCCAAAGGGATATACAAATGTTTTGGCTGTGGCAAGGCGGGAAATGCGGTAACATTTATTAAAGAACATGAAAAATGTGATTTTTGGGACGCTATTCGCTATTTAGGCAAAAAATACCACGTTGAAATTGTCGAAACAGAACTGACCGAGGCAGAGAAGCAACGTCGCGACATTAGGGAAAGTTTGAATATAGTAAACGAATATGCGGCAAAATACTTTCAGAAAGCCATGTGGGAAACCGACGAAGGGAAAAACGTGGGACTCGGTTACTTTATTGAGCGTGGTTTTACCGAAGAAACAATACGAAAATTCCAATTAGGATATAGTCCACAGAAAAAAGACGCTTTTACCACGGAGGCCGAAAAAGCCGGCTACAAGTTGGAATATCTGCAAAAAGTGGGGCTTACTTCCGTTGGCGACAACTATAAAATTGACCGTTTTCACGGACGCGTGATGTTTCCCATCACGTCGGTTTCGGGAAATGTGATTGGTTTTGGAGGGCGCGTGATGACGCCAGCCAACGAACACGTGCAAGGCGGTGCAAAATACGTAAATTCACCAGAGTCAGAGGTTTACAACAAAAGTAAGACGCTCTATGGCATTTCATTCGCCAAGAATGAAATTGTGAGAAAAGACGAATGTATTTTAGTTGAGGGCTACACCGACGTAATTTCAATGCATCAGGCAGGAATTTGTAACGTGGTGGCTTCATCGGGAACATCGCTCACCGAAGAACAAATCTTCTTAATCAATCGTTTTACCAAAAATATCGTTATAATTTACGACGGCGACAATGCGGGAATCAAGGCGGCGACGCGAGGCATCGACATGATTCTTGCCAAAGACATGAACGTCCGCGTTCTCTTGCTCCCCGATGGAGATGATCCCGACTCGTTTGCTAAAAAACACTCGTCACAAGAAATCTCCGACTACATCGATGCAAACAAGACGGATTTCCTAACATTTCGAACAAAACTTGCCGTAAAGGAATTTGCAAATGATCCGATAAAGCGGGCACAGTTCATCAATTCAATCGCAGAAACAATTGCCAAAATACCGAATCAAATCACACGAAGTGTATTCATTCAAGAATGCAGCAATATATTAAACATTGACCAAACGTCATTCTCGAATCAAGTTAAAACATTACTACGACTACCAACCACACCATTTAAAACGCAACCAAAACAAACATTTTCTCAAACAAAGGAGAATAAAGTTAAAATTGACCAAATAGAAACGACGGAGAAAGAAATCTTGGGATTGCTCATCTTGTATGGAACGACAACCATTTCGATGAACAACTCGCACATTCTATCCGACATTTACGAAATTCTATATAAGGAACCCTACCCCAACCAGCCATTCAACGGACTTGTAAAAGATTACATTTACGAAGAAATCACAGGAAACGGATTAGATTTCACGAATGAAACGACCAAGAAGATTTTCGACGAATACTTTGCAAATTATGAGAAATACGGAGAAGGTATCACCAATTATCTCCGCGACTTCATCGCACCTGAATTTGTCGCAAATATATTGAGCAACACACAAACAATCGATGTGAAATATTGGTATAAGCCAAACAAAGATGAAGAAGACAAAAAAAGAGAAGAAGAACAGGCAAAACAATTAGAATTATTACCAATAGCTATAACAGAAACGCTCCTTGAATATGCAAAACGACGTTTCGAGCAACTCAAATATGAGAAAAACAAAGAAATGAAAGAAAACTGGGCACAAACCAGTCCCGATGATATGAAAAAAAATCTGGAGCAAATAAATAAATTTTCCAAATGTATCAATTTGATTTCCAAGAAATTACACCACACAAGCAGATAAAAGTTGAGAGTCGAAAGTTGAGAGTTGAGAGTCGAGAGACGAAAACTGATTATAAAAAATATTTTCGGATAATCATTTTAGCATAAAAATACTATTTTTGCGACCGAGAAAATTTAAGATGACAAAGATTCTTAGGATACTAAATAGATTCAACGTCGGCGGGCCAACGTACAATGTAGCTTATCTCACAAAATATCTATCAGACAAGTACGAAACAATTCTTATCGGTGGTGAGAAAGAAGACTCCGAGGCAAGTTCGGAATACATCCTCAAAGATTTACAGATTGACTACACCATTCTTCCCGAAATTCGGCGAGGAATAAGCTTACGACGCGACTTCAAGGCGTTCAGACACGTTGTTTCCATCATAAAGAAAGAACAGCCAACCATTGTTCACACACATGCCTCGAAAGCAGGACTGATAGGTCGTTTGGCTGCAATCTATTGTCACGTGCCCTACATTTTTCACACCTTTCATGGTCACATTTTCCACTCCTATTTCGGGAAGGCAAAAACACTGTTTTTCATATACATAGAACGATTTTTGGCAAGAAAAACGACAGCCATCATCGCAATCAGCGAGATTCAGAAAAATGAACTTGCCAATACATATAAAATATGTCCGGCCGAAAAAATCGAGGTCGTTCCCCTCGGTTTCGACCTCTCTCGTTTTTCGGAAAACACCGAAGAAAAAAGAGTGGCTTTTCGCACGAAATACAATATAAAAAATAATGAAATTGCCGTCGGTATCATTGGTCGCCTTGCTCCGATAAAAAATCACAAATTGTTTATTGACGCCGTACAAGAATGTTCACGCCGAAATCCGCAACTGCCGATACGAGCATTCATCATTGGCGACGGAGAAACGAACACAGAGTTACAAGAATACTGCAAGACAAACGAAATTCCCTATAACATCAGTACAGACGCGTCATTCGACAAACTCATCACTTTTACTTCGTGGATTCAGAATGTTGACGTGGCATATGCCGGACTCGACATTGTAGCCCTTACCTCGCTCAACGAAGGAACGCCCGTAAGCATTATCGAGGCACAAGCGGCGGGAAAGCCAATCGTGGCAACAAATGTTGGCGGCATACAAGACGTGGTGAAAGAAGGAAAAACGGCCTTACTTTCCACCATTTCTTTCGACGACTTTACAAAAAAATTATATACGCTCATTTCCGATTCCGACTTACGCAACAATATGAGTAACAATAGCATTTCATTCTCAACGACGCAGTTCAGTTACAAAAGACTATGCAATGACATGGAAAAAGTGTATGAAAAACACTTAGATACCAAATAAAATGCTATATTTGCCAAAATAGCATTGGAAATGAAACGTTTTCTTCTTCTCATCGGTTGCTTGGCAGTTTTATCATTTACATCGTGCAAAATGCTAAGACCGACCGTCATGTTCCAAACCGACAAAAAATTTCACTACTCCGAATTTTCTGACAAACCACGAGTTATGGTGTTGCAGCCATTTGACCAATTGGAAGTAATAATGTCAACCAACAACGGATATTTGTTGTTGGAAACCGACGCAAACGAAGGTAACCGACTCTACAACAACCGCCAAGGCGAAAAAATCACGTATATGATTCGTCAGGACAGCATCGTGAAAATTCCGACCGTAGGCGAAATCAAGTTAGGCGGCATGACCAAAGATTCCGCAGAAGCAATCTTGGAACAAGAATTGGCAAAATACTATCAAGCACCTTTTGTAAAAATCACCGTAACAAATCGTAACGTGATTCTCTTTTTTGACGAAGGTACCAAAGGGAACAAAATTGCCATTCCCGAAGGTGGCATCACGTTGATGGAAGCCATTGCCGATGCAGGAGGTTTAACAGAAAGTAGCAAATCATACAAAATAAAGCTCATTAGAGGCAACAATAAAAATCCCGAAGTATATAATTTCAACATTCGCAGTCTTGAAGAATTCAAGAAAGCGAACTTTATGTTAGAAACGAACGATATAGTATATGTAGATTCCCGTCCGAAATATGCGACGAAATTCGTAAAGGAAATTTCTCCATATTTGACGTTAATCACTTGTATAACAATGGTATATAGTATTTTTAGATAATGGCGAAAACAAAGAAAATACCAACATTCAACGACACCTTCGATTTAGGAAAACTTTGGGTGGTCATCAAGAAAAATCTTTGGATTTACTTGTTGATTATTGTTTTCACTGTGATTGCCGCAAAACTATACATTCGCTATACCATCCCGACATACGAAACCTACTCTATTATCCAGATCAACAATGAAGAACGGGAACATTCGATTATGAATATGTCGGAAACCTACGGGCAATCATCGCTGACAAATCTTATTGAATTGATACGTTCGTCGGAGTTCCTGAAACGTACGATGCAACAGCTCAACCTTTACACCGCATATTTTGCCGAAGGTCGATTTGTAACATCGGAATTATACAAGAAAACGCCATTTTTTGTCGAAATTGAAAATGCACAAAATTGTTTTCTCAACAAGAAAATCTATGTTGATTACGATAAAACAACAGACTTAATCACAATTAGTTACGAATACGAACCAGAAAAAGTTTTTTCAAAACAGATAAAACGAAACGAATGGACGGAAATCAACGGCTGTCGCATATACATTAACATAATCTCACTTGATTCGTTCATTTCGCAAAAAACGGCTCGCTACTATTTTATCAACTACGACGAGAGAACGGCATTGCAGACGCAATTCGCACAATTAGACGTGTCGGTTCTGAGTTCGGGAGCAAACACTATTCAAGTTAAATATACCAGTAGCAACGCGTTGAAGGCATCGGAAATCGTAAACACCATTTGCGAAAATTTCTTGGCATATAACGTTGAGAAAAAACAAGAACGTGCCGAAAAAATCCTACAGTTCATCAACGAACAGTTAGAAATTGTTTACACGCAACTTACTGAATCAGAGCAACAATTAGAACAATTCAAGAAAGACAACAAAATCACAGGAAACATTCTTGACGGCAATGCAGCAAAATCATCGTACAACGACATTGAGAAATATCGTTCGCAAATCCAAACCTTGAACAAAGTAAACCGTCAAATAGAAGTAGGCGAAGATTTTGACATTATGGGAGCCATCTCCACCCTCTCGGGAACATCGTCGGAATCGATGATACTCAACTTCTTGAATGGAATCCAACAACTACAAAAAGAAAAAGAAAAACTATTGATGACCCTTACGCCTGACAATCACAAAATAAAGGTCATTGACCAACAAATAGAAGAACAAAAGAAACATCTGGCAGATATTATTGACATAACAAACAAAAAATTACGAAATGATATTGCCGCACTCGAAAAAATATCAAATGAAAAAACAACGGATTTTAACGAAACAGAACTCACGAAACTGAAACGTATTCACGATGTTCATCAGAATTTCTACAATCAGTTAGTTGAGAAACGTGCCGAATATCTGATTTCAAAAGCGGGTTACGTAACCAACAACCTCATTTTGCAGAAATCAATCGTTCCCGACATTCCTATTGCTCCTATCTTGTCGAAAGTGCTTATAGTAAGCATTGTATCGTGTATTTTACTTATATTAATAATTACTGTAGTTTGTTACTTGTTGTTTAATCAAATTACGGCAATCGAAGATATTACAAAATATACCGACGCGCCTATTTCAGGTGTGATTCCAATTTCTCATTCATCAGACAAGATTCACCGTTTCGTGGTTGAAAATAAAGCTGATTCTGTCATTACCGAATCGTTCAGAACATTACGTTCCAATTTGGAATTTATACAACAAGCAAAAGAATCTAAAAAAATTATCGCCATCACTTCGACCATTTCTGGTGAAGGCAAGACGTTTATTGCCATAAACTTAGGTGGAGTTTTCGCCTTGAACGGCAAACGTGTCATCTTGCTTGACCTTGATTTACGTAAACCGAAGGTTCACTTGTCGTTCAACGCTCACAACCATTCGGGAATGAGTACCATTCTTATAGGGAAAGATTCTTACAAGGATTGTATTCTAAAGACGGATTTTGAGACATTCGACATTATTCCTGCCGGTCCTACTCCACCGAATCCTGCTGAATTGGCAAACTCAAAGGCATTCGATTCATTGTTGGAAGAACTGAAGCAAGAATATGATATTATTATTATCGACACGCCGCCTATCGGCATTGTAAGCGACGCGATTTATAGTTTCCAACGTGCCGACTTGCCTATTTACGTATCACGTGCGAACTACTCGAAACGAATCTTTGTCAACAACATAAATTATTTGTACGGACAAAAAACTATTAAAAATCTTTCCATCGTCCTCAACGGTGTTTCAATCGTTTCGTCACGTTACGGCTACGGTTATAGCGGATATGGCTATGGATATAGCGGTTACGGCTATGGATACGGATTTGGGTATGGCTATTATTCGTATGACCAAAAGACAAAGAAACGTTCATTTTTAGACCGATTCAGAAAAAAGGAACACAAACATGGAGCACATAAATTATAGTACATTATTTTTCCTTGTCTCGCTTGTTTTCGCCTTAAGTCTATTGGTTTTTCATTTTCTTTTGAAACGAAAAACCACATTAAAAAAGAAAAACGAGACAGGCGAACGCTTTGCCATACAGTCAAAGCCAATCATAGGCGGCACGGTATTTTTCGCTTCGGTTATAAGTGCCATCATTTGTGTTTTTATAAACGGACTTTTGCAATATAACACCAATGAATCGGGCATATTTACAAACGGGCAATTGATTGAATTCATTGCCTTGGCTGTGTGTTGCATCTTGGCTTTTGGAATGGGTTACATTGACGACGTAAACAATTTTTCACCATTGTTCAAACTGATTTTCCAACTCATTTGTTCAGCTATCCTCATAACGACCGACGTTCACATTGCCACATCCGACAACATATTCCTCAATTATGCTCTCACAGTATTTTGGGTTGTGGGCATTATGAACAGCATCAATATGCTCGACAATATGGACGGTGTAACAGCTTCAACGGCACTTATCATATTCTTGGGGTTATTTGGAATTGCATTTGTCGAAGGATTTTGCAGCGAGCAAATCATTTTATTGTTTATCATAGCAAGTTTAATCGCATTTTTGTTTGGGAACTGGCATCCTGCAAAAATGTATATGGGCGACAACGGTAGCCAGTTATTGGGAGTTCTGCTCGCCTATTTCAGCATAAAATTCGTTTGGAACTCTGCGGACGACATCAAAGGTTTTAACTATTCCCAAGTCATCTTCATTGGAATGATGTTTTTAGTTCCGCTCATCGACACGACGACTGTTGCCGTCAACCGTTTCTTGGCGGGACACTCCCCTTTCGTGGGCGACAGATACCACACCACACATTGTTGGGTTTATAAAGGTTTAAGCATTCCACAAACCGTCCTGTTGCTCGACTTCATTACTCTTGTCGGTTCGGTTGCAACGTGGTATTTCATCACGTACTATAACGCTCGACTGACTATTACAATGGCACTCATAGCATTCGCATATATGACAATAGTATTTCTTGTCGCTTACATTATGAATCTCATCATTCGAAAAGAGAACAACCTACTGAATCACAAACATGAATAAACCACTCACCTATACATTTGCCGCAATTGGAATCGTATCGGCATTATTGATAACCACAGCAGCCGTAACAGGCGACAATTCGCAAAACGACAACGACTCCACATTTGTCGTTTCCCGTCAAATCTATATCCCCGAAGAAGTATCTCTGTTCGGCGAACGTGTTCCTCTTGAGTATTTCGACGTGGTTGAAAGCTTGGAAAGAGAATTGTTGGTCAACACATTTTATCAGTCGCAAACGACACAAATCTTGAAATATAAACATCGCTATTTTCCCATTATCGACAGCGTATTGAAGGCAAACGGCATTCCCGAAGATTTTCGTTATTTGGCTGTTGCCGAAAGTAGTTTGCGAGTAAACATTTCGCCGAAAGGTGCGGCTGGTTTTTGGCAAATAATTGAATCAACGGCAAAACTATACGGTTTGACGGTTACTCCAGAAATTGACCAACGATACGACTTGGAGAAAGCAACAGAAGTAGCGTGTAAATACTTCCAAAATGCTTACAAGAAATTCGGGAATTGGACTATGGTTGCTGCTTCTTACAATTTAGGAATCAATGGGTTGGCAAAACAAGCTAATTATCAAAAAATCACATCGTTTTACGATTTATACACAAACTCAGAGACGGCACGTTACGTGTTTCGAATCTTAGCTTTCAAACTCATTCTTGAAAATCCCGAACAATATGGTTACGTTGGCATAAAGCCCTATCCTACTATCAAACAAAAAATAGTTACGGTTGACACGACGATTTCAAATCTTGAAGAATTTGCCAAAAGCCAAGGGTCTAATTATAAAATGCTCAAAACACTCAACCCGTGGCTACGAGACAAGTTCCTGCCGAATAAAGACAGCATCACATACAAGATAACACTTATTGAAGACTCCGAAAGACGCATAAAATAATGCCAGAAAACAAAGACATACAAAATCGACTCATAGTAGAAGGTGCGCGGGAACATAACCTCAAAAACGTAAGTTTAACCATTCCTCGCGACACACTCACCGTCATTACCGGACTGAGCGGTAGCGGTAAGTCTTCACTCGCATTCGACACCATTTATGCCGAAGGGCAACGTCGCTACATAGAAACGTTTTCAGCATACGCACGACAGTTTCTTGGAACTATGGAACGTCCTGACGTTGATAAAATTACAGGATTAAGCCCCGTTATTTCCATTGAGCAAAAAACGGTGAACAAAAATCCTCGCTCAACGGTGGGAACCATTACCGAAATATATGATTTTCTTCGTCTGCTCTACGCCAAGATTGGCGAGGCATATTCCTATGAAACGGGCGAAAAAATGGTGAAATACACCACCGAAAAAATCATTGAACTGATTCACGAAAAATACAACGGGAAAAAAATCTATCTCCTCGCCCCCATCATAAAAGGACGAAAAGGTCACTATGCCGAACTATTTGAACAATACCGACGGAAAGGATATCTCAATGCTCGCATTGACGGCGAAATAACCGAATTAACATTTGGTTTGAAATTAGACCGCTACAAAAATCACGACATTGAATTAGTGGTCGATAAATTCAAGATTAGCGACAAGGAAGAATCTCGCATAAAACAATCGATTGATACCGCAATGAAAATCGGAAAAGGTATCATTATGATTTTAGACCAGGAAACCAACGAGATAAAACATTTTAGCAAGAAATTGATGTGCCCCACGACGGGAATCTCATACAACGAACCTGCACCTCACTCGTTCTCATTCAATTCTCCGCAAGGTGCCTGCCCGCACTGCGACGGACTTGGCGTGGTTGACGAAATTGATTTGGAGAAAATCATTCCAAATCAAAAATTATCTATAAAAAACGGAGCCATAAAGCCACTTGGCACATACAAAAAAAATCTCATTTTTTGCAAGTTGGAAGCAATTATCAATAAATATGGCGAAAAATTGGAAACCCCATTCGCCGATTTGTCCGACGATTGCCAAAGAGTGATTATCTACGGTTCACAAGAAATGTTCTCGTTCGTTTCGGCTCCCGTTGGCGTTGACGCTCATTATTTTATGGGATTTGAAGGAATGTTGCGTCTGATGGAAAAACAAATGGAATTTCAAGACGATTCCAAGACTAACGATTATTTCATAAAGAAAAACGTCTGCCCCGTATGCCATGGTCAACGTTTGAAGAAGGAATCGTTGCATTTCAAAATCACAGAGAAAAACATTGCCGAAGTTTCAGAACTTTCAATTGAAAAATTGTACGATTGGATTTGCACATTACCGGAGCAACTCAACAAACAGCAAGCAAAAATCGGTCAAGAAATAATAAAGGAAATTCGCACACGAATTGAATTTTTGCTTGATGTTGGATTGTCGTATCTCACGCTGAGCCGCAGTTCCCAAACACTTTCTGGTGGCGAAAGCCAACGAATAAGACTTGCGACACAAATTGGTTCAAAACTCGTGAACGTGCTGTACATTCTTGACGAACCAAGTATTGGCTTGCACCAACGCGATAACATAAAACTTATAGACTCTCTCAAAAAACTGCGTGATGCGGGTAATTCCGTCATTGTGGTGGAACACGACGAAGAAATGATTCGTGCAGCCGACTATGTGATTGACTTCGGACCAGGTGCTGGTCGCAAAGGTGGCGAAGTGATTGCCGCAGGATATCAAAAAGATTTTCTCAAACAAAAAAGTTTGACGATAGATTATCTCACTGGAAAACAACAAATTACGATTCCTACAGAACGAAGAAAAGGAAATGGGAAATTTCTGACACTCGTCGGTGCAAAAGGAAACAATCTCAAAAATGTAACAGCAACATTTCCGTTGGGAATGTTCATTTGCGTTACGGGCGTTTCAGGAAGCGGAAAATCCACGTTGATTAACCAGACATTACATCCAATTCTCAATGCTCATTTTTTTAGAGCGAAAGCAGAACCTCTTGAGTATGAAAAAATTGAAGGATTGGAAAATATCAACAAGGTTATTGAAATCAATCAAAGTCCTTTGGGACGCACTCCCCGTTCCAATCCTGTTACCTACACCGACATTTTTAGCGACATTCGTAAATTGTTTGAAACCTTGCCCGAATCTAAAATGCGTGGTTACAAGGCAGGAAGATTCTCATTCAACGTGAAAGGCGGTCGATGTGAAACGTGTAAAGGTGCGGGGATCAAGACCATAGAAATGAATTTCCTCCCCGACGTGTACGTAACTTGCGACGAATGCTACGGGAAACGATACAATCGCGAAACGCTCGAAGTGCATTACAAAGGAAAATCCATCAGCGACATTCTTGATATGACTATAAATCAAGGTGTTGAGTTCTTTGAAAACATAAAATCAATCTGCGACAAACTCAAAACATTGCAAAGCGTCGGACTTGGCTACTTAAAACTGGGACAGCCGTCAAACACGCTTTCTGGTGGCGAGGCACAACGAGTGAAATTGGCTGCGGAACTCTCGAAAAAAGATACGGGAAATACGCTCTATATACTTGACGAACCCACGACAGGACTACATTTTCACGACATAAACATTTTGCTTGGCGTGTTACAAAAGCTTGTCGATAAAGGAAATACGGTTATTGTGATAGAACATAATCTCGACGTGGTAAAAGTTGCCGACCACATCATCGACATAGGGCCCGATGGTGGCGAACACGGAGGACAAATTATTGCAACGGGAACACCCGAAGAAATTGCAAAAGTAAAACAGAGCTACACCGGAAAATTCTTGAAAGGAATGCTGAAATAGAATTTGTAGGAACGTATTGAATGCGTCCACGTTTGTGAGAACCGTGATTTCCGAGATGACTGTGCCGTTAGGCACTTCATATCGGTAGAAAACGGTTTTTTCTTCTATTAAACGTTTTTAGAAATAAAATAGTTTCGTACCTAACGGCACGAAAAAAAATGAGGGAATTTTGTTTCTACCAATATTTTGTGCCTAACGGCACATTTAGTTCTTACGAATTATTGTAGGGACGTGGCGCCGCGTCCCTACAAATACAATCACAGAATTATATCCCAAACATTATCCCATCCTTATATTCCAACCGAACGGGAACTATTTTATTATGTGCGTTATATGGAATTTTTGCCTGAACGCGTATGTAATTGTCTGTGAACCCTACTTGATAACCATCTTTCGTTCTTGTTTCAAAAAGAACAGGACGTATTTGACCATCAAATCTCTTATAAAAATCTTGATGCATTCGTTCCGACAAAGCGTGCAATTGAACACTTCGCTCCGTCCGAACCGATTCCTGAACACGTGGTGTAATCTTCAGTGCGTCAGTATTTTCCCGTTCCGAATATGTGAACACGTGCACGAAACTTATGCCAAGCGATTCAACAAAATCATATGATTTCTTAAAATACTCATCTGTCTCGCCCATCGAGCCAACCATCACGTCCATTCCAATAAACACATCGGGTATTTTCGTCTGAATTTCCTCTATCTTTTTCCTAAAAAAATCGGTATTGTAGCGCCGACGCATCAATCGCAACACCTCGTCACAACCGCACTGCAAAGGGATATGGAAATGTGGCATAAATGCCCGTGATTGAGCAACGTAATCAATTATTTCCGACGTAATCAGATTTGGTTCAATGGAAGAAATTCTATAGCGTTCAATACCTTGAACCTGGTCGAGTGCCTTTACCAAATCTACAAACTTCTCGCCTGTCGTTTGACCGAAATCTCCAATATTAATACCACTCAGCACTATCTCCTTCACTCCCCGTTCAGCAATCTCCTCGGCTTGTCGCACCAACGACGCTATTGACGGATTCCTGCTTTTACCCCGTGCCAACGGAATCGTACAATACGAACATCGGTAATTGCAACCATCTTGCACTTTCAGAAAAGCACGTGTACGCTCCGAACACGAAAACGATGGATTAAATGAATCCACCTCGTTGATTGCCGAAACACACGACAAAACAGTCTGTTTTTCTTCGTATTCGCGGATACGTTCTACAATATTGAATTTTTCCTTTACTCCGAGAACTAATGCAACGCCTTCAATATCAGATATTTCATTTGCCTTCAACTGGGCATAGCAACCTACCACAATGATTCTTGCCTGCGGATTTCGTCGATGTGCCGCACGAATTGCCTGACGACCCTTTTTATTGGCCGCTTCGGTCACGCTACATGAATTTATGACATAATAATCGGCAACACCAGAAAAGTTAACCTGTTGGAAACCAGCGTCTTTCATCTTACGAGAAAGCGTCTCGGTTTCGGCGTAATTCATTTTACACCCCAACGTATAGAAGCCGACCGTCTTTGCCATTAGCGCACTTCTCCGCCTCCCATAAACGCTTTCACAACCAAAACCAATTTCTTGTTAGGTTCTGCCGTAACAACACCACTCCGTTTGTCGGCAAAACCACCCAAGCCCGTAGTCTGTATTTCCACATTCCAATTATTTGGAACGAGCAACGACACACCACCAAGACGGACATTGATATTCAAAATTGTTTCTCCTTCGGGCAAGGTGGTATTGCGTAAATCAAGTTCCAAACCGCCCATATTCACGTCAATGTCTCCCCCTTTCAAAACAGGTTCGTTGAACACTTGTCGCTCGCCGTTACACGATACGCGGCAACGTATTTTTCCCACTTCGTCAAATGTCACGTCGGTCGTTTGCATATTATCAATATGCCGATTTTCTTTTGATTCGGGCACTGAAACCTTTCTGAACAAAAGCATCATGGCACCATAATAAATTAACAAAACTGGCCACCATTTACCACAAAAACCCACTGGAACAACGTCGTACGGCAATAATGGCAAGATCAAAAACATGCCCAAACCCAAAATCGTCAAACCAGCAAACCAACGTTTCCTGACAAGAAAAACCAATCCGATCAACACACACAACATTGGAAAGGAAATCACCGCATCACGCCATACGCCAAGCAAATCAATATCTAAGTTTGCAAAAAGGAAAAATAATCCTATAACCACAAATGTCGCTCCAAAGACGACACGCCCCTGCATTGTTTTTTTCTGTTCCATCTTTCTTAATTTTATTGGCAAAGAAACGAAAAAACTACGGAAAACGCTACGCAAACAAGAAATTAATCGTGATGATACGGCAAATCGTTAATGATAGTAAAGGCACGATAGAATTGTTCCACCACAAAAACGCGAATCATCTGATGCGAAAAGGTCATTTTCGAGAATGAAATCTTATTGGGAACTGCGGCATACACGTCTTGCGAGAATCCGTAGGGACCGCCAATAACAAAGCACAAATCACGGGAATTGTCTTTTGCACTCTCTATCACTTTTGCGAACTGTCGTGACGTATATTCCTTGCCATTTTCGTCCAACAAATAGCATTGGGCATTTTGGGGCAATTTTGCAAGAATCGCAATGCCCTCCTTCTTCTTTATCTCGTCGAAACTCGTCTTGCTCGACGATTTATATTCGGGGATTTCAACTATGGAAAACTGGCAATAATGTTTCAATCGGTCGGTGTATTCTTTTATTCCTTCCGACAAATACGAAGCATTCGTTTTCGCAACCCAAATCAGCGTTATTTTCATTATTCCTTATGCCCGCCAAATGAGAACGAAGCACCTATCAAGAAATTAATTCCTTGCAATGGATAACCATTATAGTGTCCATTCCAATTCAAGATATTGTTCACATCAAGAAAAATTTGGAATATGCTGCTGTAATGGTAATTTGCCTCTAAACCCAAATCAAGACAACTACTTCTTTTTCTTTCAGGTGAGGTGTCAAAAAATTTAAAATTTAAAGAAGGTTCAACAGTCAGTTTTGTCTTATTCGTATTCGGATTCACAATATTGAAACGCGAAGCAAGCGAAATATCGACAATTGGCTTGTACCACGCCTCTTCCTCGTTTTGCAACTGCCACAAATAATAATCAAAATTCGCCATAAAATTCACCTTGCGGAACAAGAGGCCAAAATCTCCGTGAAAATTCATCACCGTTGCGTTGTCATACACAACGCCAAACGTTGTCATATTTTTGCCTAAACGCTTGTATTCACCCTTCCAAAAATACATATCTTCGTATGCCTTCACCGAAAAAGCGGTGTTGTAGGTAACCAATTTTTTGATTCTACCGTCCAAGCCCACTTCAAAACCAAGTTTGTTGATTGTAGGACGAATCATAACCGAATCGGCAGCATACGGATTTTCCTCAAACATTTCGTTCATCGACACCAAATCCACATTGCCACCGAACTTGAAATACGGAATCATCTTTAATTTTGGCAACGCATAGGTAAATGCCACGTCAGGAAGGACTTTGAATGTAGAAATACCGCCAATCACGGGCGAAGCTTTAATTCCAGCTTGTAAATTCCAACTATTCGCACCCACTTGGATATATGGCATGGCTTGTAAAACACTTTGAACTTTCGTCAATGAAGAATCCACATCCTTCGGTTCGAAATTCAGTGCACTTACCTGAAAATCAGCGTCCAAACCAAGTTTTATCTTGCCAACTTTTCGATTCACCCCACCCGTAACGCCAATCAAATTTTCAACATTAGTCGGATTTCCGGCATACGTCAGACCATAATCAAATTCCGCCTTGTAACGAAGCGCGTCTTCGTCGGCATCAATAGAACAAATTCCGGCATTTGCCTGCAAACCGAAACGATACCGACGTTGCTCCTTTTTCGTTGCACGAACAATAGTTGTTGAGCTTCCTTCAGGTGGAATACCATAGCCATACCGTAACACGCTATTAAATTGAGGCGTAATAGAGGCATACACCATACAATCCTCGTAAAAGCGTTTCCAATATGCTGATATATAATCAGTTGTAAAACCGGCAGGGACTTTTTCACCATATAATTTCAATTTCCCTGCGGAACCATAGTGATAAAACTCTATTCCCGACTGTTTCAAACGCGAACGTTCTGTCATATACCGAACCGAGAGCAAACCGTTCCAATAATTTCCAATTCCGACAACAACTTCTCCCCTATACAATTCCTGCAATTTGTCGCCTTTCACGCTCACCGCTTTTAGCGGAATGATATGATAATCAGTATTTAGTGGGGTTGTTTTTATGTCATATTTCAAATTTACCTGCAAGTCCAACGTGTCGTACACCTTGGGATTTACGGAAATACGGCTTGCATCGGAAATTTGTGGCTTGTATTCCGAATACACCTGAATTGTTTTCTGCAACTCGGGATTTTCCTCGTTTTGAGCCGTCACTATTGCAGGAACAAGCAACGACACAATAATTGCCAATTGAAAATTGAGAATTGAGAATCGATATTTCATATTCATAATTTCAAATACTTTTATTTACGCAGTCTTGAATTGACATTGTTGCCAATCCTTTTAAACCACATACACAAAAATAACTGATTTTGCGTGTCAAAATCGAAAGTAAAAATAAAGTTATTGAAAGGTTATCAACCATTTTAAATGACGCGCCAACGCCTTACTTGACAAGTTTTTCTCGGTATTTCTCAAGTCCGTCTTTGAATGCTTGTATTGCTTCGTCAAGCGTGCCGAAATACTTACCTCCCGCAGCATTGAAATGTCCTCCTCCATTAAATAATTCCGTGGCAAATTCATTTGCCGGGAAATCGCCTTTGGAACGAAACGACGCCTTTACCGGTCCTTTTTCATATTCGGTGAACAATGCCACGAATTTCAAATCTCTCATACATAACGGCATATTTACAAACCCTTCGGAATCACCTAATTGGAAATTATATTCTCGTTTGTTCGCATTGGAAATGAACATATAACCTGCATGATAATCTGGCAGATACGTAAAATTATCCTTCATCACCGCCGACTGCAATCGAAATCTGTCGTAATTAAATACGTTGTTGATTTTGTCGTGAATCTTCGCCTTGTTAATTCCCATACCGACCAAGGTACCCATCACATTATACACTTCGGGATAATTTGACGAATAATCCAATCGTCCAGTATCGGTCATTATGCCCGTATATAAAGATTCTGCAACGTGTTTATTGATATACTTCTCGTATCCACAAGCACAAAGAATATGGTACACCAATTCGCAGGTGGAACTTGCCTTATGAAACGAGAATGCGACGTCGGCCTCTATTTGCAGATTAATGTGGTGGTCAATGACAATTTTCGGTTTGTTGGATTGTGTAAAAAACTGTTCCAAATCTTCGGTACGGCTTAACTGGTTTATATCCAGACAGATAAGCACATCCATAGAAGCGATATATTTCTGTACCTCTTTGGAATGACGATCAAGACTAAGAATATCATCCACGCCGTACATCCATCTAAAAAAAGCAGGATAATCGTTGGGCAACAGGACTTTAACCGTTTTTCCCATTTGCCGAAGCACTTCTGCAAACGCCGTCGAGGAACCTATGGCATCACCGTCGGAATTATAATGCGTCGTTATGGCAAAAACCTGATTATCAGCAATCAATCGTTTTACGTTTTCTATCGCTTTTGGGTCAAATATAAACTCCATGTCTAAAATCTTTTTTATTATTTTACATCATGTAGAGACGCGCCATGGCACGTCTCTACAATAAAAATCTCGGTATTTTCATCGCGGACGTAAGCATTACGTCCCTACAATTATCAATTATCAATTATCAATTATCAATTTTCAACTATTATCTTGAAATTTTCTTCAATTCTATATCGAACACGATGGGTGTATAGGGAGCAATCGCACCGTTCGACATACCTTCCTCACCCCACGCATATTTGCTCGGCACTATGATTTGGGCGCGTTCCCCTTTCTTCATCGTCTTAATTGCCAACTCGAGTCCTTCTATCACCTGCATTTTCGTACCGTATGAAAAATCCATGGTTGTGAAATGGTTGATAATCTCGCCATTCAACAAACTTCCCTGATACGTAATCGTAATCACATCTCCAAATTTAGGATTTTTTCCTCTTCCTTGTTTCAAAATACGTTTATAAATGCCTGATTTTAAATGGACAAACTTCACACGATGTTTTTTCAGATATTGTTTTATCTGATATTGCTCATACTCTTCCTTGGTCTTTTTCCATAACGCAAGTTCTTTTTTATGTTCCTGAAAACTTGCGCTATCCAACACCGACAATACGTTCACCGACAATTTCAATTCCGGTGCCAAGGCCAATGCGGCAAATTCTTCGGGGAAAACGGCATCACAGACGAATTTTTCGGTGGGAACTATGAAAGACATGCTGTCGCCCGTATGCGTCCCTAAAAGCAACAGCGGCAATCCGAGCGTATCTTCTTTTTCGACAACGACCTCGTATTCCGCACAAAATGCAGCCGTATCGGCATCAACCAGACTAAAAGAAATCAATGCAGTCACCACATCTGACGGATGAGCCGTCTTGTACGCATCGGCAAAGGCATGCAACTTGTAGTAGTAATCGTACTTTTTAATGTAGGTATATCCATCATATTTTTTCCCGCCACACGCCGAAAAGACAAGCGCGCACGCTACAAAAAAAACTATGATTTTTGCAATATTCTTCATTGCAGTAATTATGGTCTGCGTATTAGTTACGCATCTTCTTTTGCTGCTCTTTCGCCATTTGTTCCAAACGTTCTTGGAAACGAGACTTACGTTTCTTTGTCGTAGCCGCCTTCGCCTTGTTTGCCTCCAACTTTTTAAGAATCTTCTCGTCGTTTATCAAACTACGAATCAAGATAGTCTGAAGCATGGTAATTACGTTTGCCAACAAATAGTAATAACTCAAACCAGCCGAATAGTCGTTGAACCAGAAAATCATCATAATGGACATAATCCACATCATCACGTTCATATTCGGCATACCTGGCGTTTGCACTTGCGTCGTGTTCATCGTGTTAATCTTATTCACAATAATCATTGACGCTGCCATCAACAAAGTGAATAAACTGATATGGTTTCCGTATATCGAGGAAATGATAGGAATATGCGTTGACCATTCAAAAATGGAATCATACGTTGATAAATCTTCAGCCCACAAGAAACTTTCCTGACGAAGTTCTATCGAAGCTGGGAAGAAACGGAACATAGCGACCAAAATCGGGAATTGAATCAACAATGGCAAACACCCACCCATTGGATTGATGCCGACTTTCTTGTACAAGTCCATCGTTGCTTGTTGTTTTTTCATCGCCTCCTCTGGCTTAGGGTATCTTTCGTTAATTTCATCAACATATGGTTTAATCACACGCATACGAGCCGTAGAAAGATACGACTTGCACGTCAATGGGAACAAAACTAATTTCAAAATAATGGTCATCAGCAAAATTACCAATCCCATACTGTCGATAAAACCACGCAACCAATTGAAAATAGGAACGATAGCATATTTTGTAATAAATCCGAACCAGCCCAAATCCAACATACTTTCCAAATCAACATCTTGTTCCTCGAGAACAGGCAAGTGATTCGGTCCGAAGAAAAATTTCAAGCCGATTTTTTCTTCTTTTGGCAGGAACAGATTTGCGGTGAAATCCTTCATTGCCGTTTCGCTGTCGGTCAAGTATTTCGAAGCGACATTACCACCACGTTCAAATTTATCGTCAGCAATCAGGACAGACGAGAAAAAATGTTGTTTGAAACCTACCCATTTCACCTGACCGCTCAAATTTTCCTTTTCATCGTCTTTTGCACGAGGATTCAATGTCTCGGTATCGTCTTCATAGTATTTCCAAACGATTGTCGTGTTCAACGATTCAGCCGACTTAGATTTTTCCAACACGTTCATTGTGGTGTTCCACAACAAGTTGTAACGCGATTCACGAATGTAGGTGTCCATTCCCTTCGTGGTGATTTCCAACTCCAAATTATAGGAATCGGGCTTCAAAGTATAGGTATATTCCAGATATGAAAATTCATTCACCGCCAAACGATACGAAACCGATTGTTCCTGTTCAGCCGTAGGTTTGTGAACATTCGTGGTAAAATACATTTCGTCGGTCGAACGGCCTATCGCACTCAGCAACAAGCCAAAATGCGTGCTGTCGCCAGCCAATATATATAATGAATCGCCATAATGCGTCTTATATCCTTTCACTTGCACGCGATATGGCTTTCCACCCTTGCTACTCAATGTAACGGCGATCAAGTCATTTTCAAGCGTCACAAATTCTTCCTCGCCTTGTGCCGACTTATAAAAGCTGCCATACTCACGCATCAACGTAACTTCATCCTGACTTTTTTGTGCCAATGCCGAATCCACACGAGCTGTGTCGTTTTGTGCCTGCAACGCCAACAAAGAGTCTTCCTGACGCTGTAATTCCTTTTGTAATTCTACATTTCGTAAAGAATCGAGATATTCCGCCCGCCGTTTCAAATCTTCCTCGGTTGGTCGAGTAAAGAAATAATAGCCAACCATTAAAAGACATATAAGAACCGTTCCGATGATCGTATTTTTATCCATTTGTCTGCTTCTAAAATTCGGTGCGAAGATACAATTTTATTCTCAATACACAAAAGAGTGTTTCATAAGTTACTCACACTTTTTAAGTACAATTATTTTTCATTTTTAATGCAGAAAAAATACCTTTGTTGAAGCAATTAAAATTTTAAAGTTAAGAATTAAAGGTGACCGAGCTTGTCGAAGCCACATAGTTATAGAAAAATAGATTCCAATAATTGAAAAATGACAAATCAAGAAATTCTCACCCATTTATTTTCATTGCAAGATTGCGAGTATCAAAAGTTTCACTGCAAACTCATGCCGACAATCAATCCAGAAACCATCATCGGTATTCGTGTTCCGAAACTGCGGGCATTTGCCAACGAATTAACAAAGGAGGGAAACTACGAACAGTTTCTCCGCCAATTGCCACATAATTATTACGAAGAAAACAACTTGCACGCATTTTTGATTGAAAAAATCAAAGATTACGACCATTGCATCGAAGCACTCGACACGTTTCTCCCCTACGTTGACAATTGGGCGACCTGCGATTCGTTGAAACCAAAAGTTTTAGGGAAACATTGCGACGAACTGTTTCCCAAAATCCAACAATGGATTTCTTCAACTCACACATACACAATACGTTTCGGCATTGGAATGATTATGAATTTTTATCTTGACAAAAACTTCAAGCCAGAATATTTGAAGATTGTTTCAAAAATACGTTCAAGCGAATACTACGTTAACATGATGATAGCATGGTTCTTCGCAACCGCTCTCGCAAAACAATATGAGGCAACGCTGCCCTATCTGCAACAGAAAAAATTATCCGTCTGGTGTCACAACAAAACAATACAAAAAGCGATTGAAAGCTATAGAATCACACCAACGCAGAAAGAAGAATTGAGGACATTAAAAATCACTCAATAAATTGTTAAAAAAGAAAACAATTTAACTACACATTCTTACAAACAAGATAGTATATTTGAGAAAATAGAAAAATATGGAAAACATAGTAGTTCTTGATGCAGCGACAATCGGTACGAATGAAATTTTTGACTCATTCAAGACATTGGGTAATCTACGGGTATTTGCAACGACTTCCGCCGAAGAACGGTTGCCACACATCGCCGACGCCACCATCATCATCACGAACAAAGTCATCATCGACAAAGCAATCTTCGATGCGTGTCCCAACCTCAAATTGATTTGTTTGACGGCAACAGGGATGAACAATGTTGATTTGGAATATGCAAAAACAAAAAATGTCGTGGTAAAAAATGTTGCCGGCTACTCCACCGAAAGCGTCGTGCAGCACACGTTCGCCATACTCCTCGCTTTGTTGCAACACACGGAATACTATGCACACTATGTTTCGTCGAAAACATATTCCAACCAACAACTTTTCACGCACATTGGACCTGGATATATGGAACTTAACGGACGAACGTGGGGAATCATAGGTTTAGGAACGATTGGTCGGCGTGTTGCCGAAGTTGCGACTGCTTTTGGTTGCAAAGTCGTGTATTACTCAACATCGGGCAACAACCATACTTCTGATTACCAAGAAGTTACACTTGAAGAATTACTAAAGACTGCAGACATCGTTTCCATCCATTCACCACTCAACGAACAAACGCAAGGTTTAATCGGCCTGCCACAGTTGCAAATGATGAAAAAAACAGCATATATCGTCAATGTCGGTCGTGGAGGAATCATCAACGAAGACGCACTCGCTCAAGCATTGCAAGATAATTGCATTTTCGGTGCGGCAATTGACGTCATGCAAAAAGAGCCACTCCCTATTTCATCGCCATTGCTCAATGAAAAAATAGCGTCAAAAATACTGATTACACCCCACGTGGCATGGGTAAGCGACAAGGCATTGGATAGTTTGATGCAATTGACATATAAAAATGTGGAAACGTTTATAATTAAGAATTAAAAACTAAGAATTGATAATTAGTGTAGGGACACAATTTGTGTCCGAAAATTGAATTAAAAATTAAATAATAGCACCATCTATGGAATCATTCATCGACTTATGCGTCACTGACATTCTAAAAAAACATTCGGAACATCTTGCCAACACGACTGTCATTTTTCCAAGCAAGCGTGCCATCGTTTTCTTCAAAAAATCAATGGGAAAACAAATCAACGCACCGATTTTCTTGCCAAGAATGACAACGATTCAAGAATTTTGCCTGTCACGACAAGATTCCGTAATTCCCGACGATTTAACATTGGTGTACCTTCTCTATCAATCGTATAAAAAAATTCAGCAAAACAACGAATCGTTTGAAGACTTCTATCCCTGGGGCGAAATGCTTCTGTCCGACTTCGACGACATTGACAAATATCTTATCAATGCGAAAACATTATTTACGAACATTGGCGACATCAAGGAAATCGACTCGCTCTTTGACTATTTAGACGAATCACAGAAAAATATGATTCGCCGTTTTTGGGACACGACAAAAATTGAAGCAAACACAGCCGAAAAAGACGTTCGTCGGAAATTCATTGACTTTTGGAACAAGTTACCACTCATTTACGATGATTTCAAATCCACACTACAAGAGCAGAATCTATCTTACGAAGGTATGGCACTGCGTTCCGTTGCCGAAGCCGATGTAGAGACCAAAGATTCCGTTTTTGGCGATTCCACTTATATTTTCATCGGATTCAATGCGTTAAGCGAATGCGAAAAGAAAATATTCCATTTCTTGAAAGACCGACACCAAGCGTTTTTTTATTGGGATTACGACACGTATTACAAGGACGACACATCGCACGAAGCAGGCATTTTCGTAAGAAAAAATCTTACATTTTTCCCAAATGAATTGCCCCAAGATGCGTTCAACAACTTTAACAGCAACAAAAACATCAGAATCATAAAAACGCCCAACGAAATTGCACAAGCAAAATTATGTGGCGAATTATTGCAGGATTTAGACCCGACACGGCAATACGAGAGCACAGCAATCATTTTGGCAGACGAAAAGTTAGTCGTTCCCGTCATCAAGTCTCTCCCCGTTGACAAATACAACGTAACCCTCGGCTACCCTATCCGTTCGTCGGC
>JAGCOW010000081.1 GCA_017642535.1 Bacteroidales bacterium
AAGAGTTCCTCGCAAAACTTGACAGATATATTAAATATTACAACAACGATAGAATAAAACTAAGGTTGGGAACTAGTCCTGTAAATTTTAAAAATCTTTGTATGCGATAATCTGTCCAAGAAATGGGGTTCACCTCAGCGCTACGTCTCTACTATAATTGTGATAATTGTTCAAAAAAATTAACCGAATAATTCCCGTAGTCTATGCAATTCCGTCATCCATACGTCGGGAATGTATCCTGTTGCACATTGTTCGTAATCAGAGGGAGAACAGGGTATATAACGTCGTTTGCTGCTATTAGTTCCTATAGGAACTTCCATCCAAATCGTCTTTGAGACTTTTGAGGTATAAAACGTTATATCTTGAGGTATCATGGCGTGTTTCAGATGGAGAATCTCATACGTTCCGTCGAAGAAATCGCAACTTTCGTGTTTGCCTTGCGAAATGCCATCAAACACGTGCCAGATAATTTGTGCAGCCAATTGTGTGGAAATGCCGTCAACGTCTTTCTTCACATCAAATTCAGAAAGCATAAACGTGTTCATTCTTGGCGAATAACCCGCATTCCACGCACATTGGCAGGCATATTCCGAATAAAGTCCGTTTACATTTTGGCCTGCAGGACTATCAGAATAACGCACCACATTCATATCGAACGAAATCAATTGTGCGTCGCGAATCAATGGTTCCGCCTTGGTAATGTCGGCATTGCACTCTCCCAAACGCATCGCATAGAAATAATTTTTCGAGAACCACGAAAGTGCGTCACGCGAGGAAAGATATTCTTGTCCGCCCACATGTAGCACACGCATACGGGGATTATCCTCACATAATTTTTTCAAATAATTTTCGCTTGAAAAATCATCTTCGTTGTTCCAATCGATTTTTGCATCAATGAAACACATTGCGGGAAACGCCACGCCACGGAAACTCGCCGAAGCAATGCTGCACACGCTTTCTTGCGTACCGCCAATAATCACAATCGGTTTCTGATACAATGCAATTCGTTCAACCACATATTGCAACATTTCATAGGATTGTTGCACCGTATCGCCTCGTTTACACGTTCCTAAATCAATTACATTCAACGATTTAGATAGTCCATGTAAAGAATATAATTTCTCTCTGATGGCATTCACACTCTCCTCCCCGCTCGACACTGTAGAATTTCGGTCTTCCACATATCCCAACAAAAAGGCGTCGGCTTTCTGCAATTCGGCATCGTCGTACGAAAAAACGGGCTGAATTCCCATATTGTTTACGGGAATAGAATCAACAGGAATACAACAATCAGAAAGTGTCATTATTTCGTCTTTTTCACCTCGGCAATCTCATAGCATTGCTGCAATGTCAAATCTTCCGGTTTCACATTTTTAGCAATTCTAAAATATTTCTTTTTATAGAACACACATGGATGTCCCCAACGGTCTAACATCACCTTCACGTTGGCATCTTCTGGGAATTCCTTGATGCTCCGTTTTTCGTCGGTTTCACGTTTACGGACGATGATTTTCTCCGCTTCTTCAATTGTTACGGAGAATACGTCAGGGTCGTTTTTCTTCAACGAGATGAATTTCCCCTTGTGAGCCAGGAACGGTCCGAAACGACCTATGTTGGCCGTTACCTTCTCGCCCTCGAAAACGCCCACTTCGCGAGGTAAAACCAACAATGTCAACGCATCTTGCAACGTCATTGTTGCTGGATCCTGTCCCTTGAGCAATGTCACGCTTTTCTTGTCTGGGTCGTCGGCTTCGCCCATTTGCAGATATTGGCTAAAACGTCCATTTCGGATATAGATATTTTTTCCCGTCGTCGGGTGAACGCCCAACAAGCGACCTTCGTTTCCTTGTTTCAACAACGACAAGGCCTCTTCCAACGTTACCGTTTCTATTTGATGAGACTTGTCGAGAGCCACATAGATAGGTTTTTCCTCGTCATCTTGTTTTCCCAACTGCACCATAGAGCCAAAACGTCCGATACGTACAGAAACCTGACGACCAGTTTCGGGGTCAGTACCCAACACACGTTCTCCGTTGCCACGTTCCGATGTTTCCATAGTGTCTTCCACCTTGGAATGGAACGGTCCGTAGAATTTTGAAAGCATTTCAACCCAACCCAATTTTCCAAGAGCAATTTCATCAAACTCTTCTTCCACCGAAGCGGTGAAATTGTAGTCCATAATGCCTTTGAAATATTTCATCAAGAAATCGTTCACAACCATACCTATATCGGTCGGGCACAATTTGTTCTTTTCTGTGTCGAAGTTTTCTGAAGTCTTGGAAGCTGTGATTTTTTCACCCTTCAGTTCCAATTTGTTGACTTGGCGTTTTTTGCCCGCTCTATCAATTTTTTCAACATATCCACGCTTCTGAATCGTTGAAATTGTCGGTGCATACGTTGAAGGACGACCAATACCAAGTTCTTCGAGTTTTTTCACAAGCGTTGCTTCTGTATAGCGTGGCGGATGTTGCGTGAAACGTTCCGTTGCCGTTATTTTTTGAGGAGCAACCGACGAACCAACTTTCAACGAAGGCAACACAACACTGCTTTCTTCCGTAGCATCATCGTCAACCGATTCCATATACATTTTTAAGAAACCGTCAAAAGTAATCACCTCACCTTTTGCTGTGAAAACGGCATCTTTCAAATCCTTGCTCGTAATAGTAAGCGTGGTGCTTTCCAATTGAGCATCAACCATTTGCGAAGCGATTGTACGTTTACGAATCAATTCATATAAACGTTGTTCGTCGGCATTCGACGAAACAATCTCATTTTCGATATATGTAGGACGAATTGCCTCGTGAGCTTCCTGAGCCCCTTTCGATGTCGTTGAATATTTACGGACTTTCGAATATTTTTCGCCAAAATTCTCAACAACAAATTTCTTTGCCGTATTGACTGCCAACGACGACAAATTCACCGAATCGGTTCTCATATAGGTGATAAAACCCGATTCATATAATTGTTGAGCAATTTGCATTGTTTTTGCCACAGGAAAATAGAATTTGCGGCTGGCTTCCTGTTGCAAGGTTGATGTGGTAAACGGAGGAGCAGGACGACGAGTCATAGGTTTCTGCTCGCAACCCGAAACGACGAACGATGCCGATTTTGCCGTTTCCAAAAACGCCTCGGCTTGTTCTTTTTTATCAAAACGTTTCGACAATTCTGCCGAGAACGCATATTTTTTCCCACCTTGCTCTGCCACAAAATCAGCAACAACCTTGTATGAAGATTCCGATTTGAAGGCGTTAATCTCACGTTCCCGTTCTACAATAATTCTTACGGCAACCGACTGAACGCGACCAGCCGACAATTGCGGCTTGACTTTTTTCCAAAGCACGGGTGACAGTTCAAAACCCACCAAGCGGTCGAGCACACGACGAGCTTGTTGAGCGTCAACCAATTTCAAATCAATAGTGCGAGGTTTTTTCAATGACTCAACAATAGCGTCTTTTGTAATTTCGTGAAATACAATACGTTTCGTTGATTTCACAGGTAATTTCAGCACTTCTGCCAAATGCCATGCAATGGCTTCTCCCTCACGGTCCTCATCGGATGCAAGCCAAACGTTTTTCGTTTCTTTAACTGCTTTTCGCAACTCGGCAACCAACTTTTTCTTGTCGGGAGATATTTCGTACATAGGCGAAAATGATTTTTCAACATCGATTCCCAACCCTTTTTTCTCCAAATCACGAATATGTCCGTAGCTTGACATCACCGTAAAATCCTTGCCTAAGAACTTTTCAATGGTCTTGGCTTTTGCCGGAGACTCTACTATTACCAAATTTTCTGTCATTCCGCTTCTCGTCTATTTAAGATTTTGCAAAATTAAAAAAAACAATTACATTTTTACGACTTGGTTGTTTTTTTGTATCTTGCCGAAAATTTTTAACCGCATATAAATGAAAAAAAGTAACAACACTGGTAGCATAACGTTACCTGATACATTTGTCTCCGATATACGTTCTATCATTGAACAGGGACGAAAACAAGCCTACGCAGCAGCGGGACAAGTTGCAATTGAAACATTTTGGAACATCGGTCGCCGAATCGTGAAGGAAGAGCAAAATGGAGAAATCAGAGCTGGATATGGAACGAGACTAATTCCTTTATTGGCAGATAAACTAAAGGTTGAATATGGAAATGGATATGGGAAAAGAAACCTTGCGTATTATCGTCAATTCTATCTGACATTCAACAACTTAGAAATTTTGCACACGCGTGTGCAAAATCTTACTTGGTCACATATTAGAAGAATTCTTTCTGTTACTAATCAACAAGCCAGGGAATGGTATTTCATCGCTGCCGCAGAAGAAATGTGGAGTGTAAGGGAACTTGACCGAAATATTTCCACCCAATATTTTGAGCGTCGTTTGGCGAAACAACTTTCTACAGATGTTGATGATTTACCAAAATCAACAGAATGCGATCCGATGGAGTATATCAAGAACCCTGTAGTTGCCGAATTTATGGGATTCCGTAGAGATTCTGTTTTTTCGGAAACTGAACTTGAGCAAGCTCTAATAAACAATCTTGAAAAATTCATATTAGAACTCGGACGTGGATTTGCCTTCGTGGAACGACAACAGCATATTGTATCCGACACAACTGATTTTTTTATTGATTTGGTGTTCTACAATTACAAAATGAAACGTTTTGTGATATTTGAAATAAAGACCCATCGACTGACTCATCAAGATATTGGACAATTGGATATGTATGTCCGTATGTATGATGATTTGATCAAAGACGACAACGACCAACCTACGATAGGCGTATTGCTGTGTACCGATACCGATAATACCATTGCTCGATATTCAGTGCTTCACGATAGCGACCAACTTTTTGCTGCAAAATATATGACCTATATGCCTACGGAAGAAGAATTACGTAGGGAAATTGAACAACAAAAACAATTCTTTTTAGAACAACATAAAGAAGAAAATAAAGGTTAAATAAGCAAAAGAGGACTGAAAATTTAAGATTTAACTGGTTGTTAAGAAAAAAAACAAAAAAGAGTTCAGATTATCGTACAGATTCAATAAATTTGGGAAAAATTTTTTCGTATGCAAGAAGTCTCAAATAGTGGTAAATCACACAAAAAACTATACATAATAATATGGTGTTGCTGTCTGCTTCCCATTCTTTTCGCAATCATTCTTTTTTCACTCATTTCGTCTGGTAAGTTAGGTTTTATGCCGACTATCGAGGAACTTGAAAACCCGAAGACGAAACTTGCCACCAACATCATCTCGTCCGATGGTGTGACAATGGGTACATTCTTCAAGGAAAACCGTATTGAATGTGCATACGACGATTTGCCACCATATTTGGTCGATGCTCTCGTTTCGACCGAAGACGCACGTTTCTACGAACATTCTGGCGTTGATTACCGTGGTCTTCTCCGTGTGGCTGTTAAGACGGTTTTGGGTGGAAACAAAAATTCGGGTGGTGGTAGTACCATTTCGCAACAGTTGGCAAAATTGCTCTTCCCTCGCGAACAATTAGACAGCAAAATTGACTTGGTCCTCAGAAAATTGCGTGAATGGGTTATCGCAATCAAGTTGGAAAAAGCGTACACAAAAAATGAAATCATTACGTTGTATTTGAACAAATTCGACTTCTTGCACAACGCAAACGGCATAAAAATGGCATCGAACGTGTATTTTAGCAAGGAGCCAAAGGATTTGAAGATAGAAGAGGCGGCAATGCTGGTGGGTCAGTTGAAAAACCCTGCTATATTCAATCCCGTACGTTTTCGCGATACTACAACAGTACGAAGAAACGTCGTATTGCATCAGATGGTGCAATACAAAAAACTGTCCCAAGAAGCATACGATTCTTTGAAACAATTACCTATCGAACTGAAATTCAAACAAATAGACCATAAAAATGGTATTGCCCCTTACTTCCGTGAATGGCTACGTACTACGTTGACGGCAAAGAAACCAGAACCAAAGAATTATTGGAGTGCCGAAACATACACAAGAGATTCTCTGTTATGGGAAACAAGTGCATTGTATGGCTGGTGCAACAAAAACGAGAAAACCCCTGGTGTATATTATAATTTGTATAGCGATGGTTTGAAAATTTACACAACCATTGATTCTCGTATGCAACAATATGCCGAGAACGCCGTTCGCAAGCACATGTCGGAAAATGTGCAACCAGCATTCTTTAACGAAAACAAGAAGAATTCCAAAGCTCCGTTCGCATCAAATTTAACGAATGAAGAATATCAAAACCGCGTTAAAGCTGCCATTCGCCAATGCGAACGCTATCACGCAATGGGCGGAAAATCAATGGATTGGGACGATGTGATGAAAGTGTTCAACGAACCCGTTCCCACTACCGTATTCTCTTGGGATGGTCCTATCGACACTGTTTTGTCACCTCTTGATTCCATAAAGTGGATGAAGAGTTTCCTTCAATGCGGAATGATGTCGATGGAGGCACATACAGGTCAAGTCAAGGCGTTTGTTGGTGGCATTGACTACGAATTTTTCCAATACGACCACATTATGCAACAACGTCGTCAGGTAGGTTCTACGTTCAAACCGTTCCTTTACACGCTTGCAATGCAAGAAGGCATTTCTCCTTGTAAACAATTTGCCAATGTACCAACATCTTTCTACGACGAAGCATTAGGACAAATGTGGACACCGAGCAACTCCGACAAGGCACGCAACGGCGAAATGGTTTCGTTGGCGTGGGGTTTGGCAACATCAAACAACTGGATTTCGGCCAAATTGATGCAGTTGCTCAAACCACAACCAGTGGTGAATCTTGCTCACGAAATGGGCTTGTATAGTCACATAGACCCAGTTCCGTCAATTTGTCTTGGCGTTGCCGACCTTACACTGCACGAAATGGTTGGTGCATATAGCACATTCCCTAACAAAGGTATTCACGTTGACCCGATTTTCGTTACGAAAATTGAAGATAAATACGGAAATGTCATAGCACAATTTACTCCTGCTCAAAACGAAGCCATTAGCGAAGAAGTGGCATATCAAATGGTTGGTTTGCTTCAAAATGTGGTAAATATGGTTGACCGCGAAGCCAAAGCATACGGAACAGCTATTTCATTGCGGACACGTTACGGCATAAAAGTTCCTCTTGCGGGAAAAACTGGAACGACCAACGACCACGCCGACGGTTGGTTTATGGGTTTCACGCCTGAATTGGTTACTGGTGTGTGGGTAGGCGGTGATGAAAGAAGCATCCGTTTCCGTAGTTTCGCCCATGGTCAAGGTGCAAGAATGGCAATGCCTGTATTTGCCTATTACATAACAGATTGTATCGAGAACAAGGACAAACTTGGCTACACGTTCGGAGACTTTGAAAAACCTGCGAACTGGGTATCACCATGTTATGGCAATAGTCCAGCGCCCAAAGCAAGCGACGCAAATAGTTCCGATTTCGACGACTTTTTCTGATGTCAACGGCATTTCAATTCAAGCAATTTGCGATTTCACAGGAACATTCGGCTTTGAAACTCGGAACCGATGCTGTTCTTTTGGGTGCACTAACCGAATTCAATCACCCACAAAACATTCTTGATATAGGCACGGGAACAGGAATCCTTGCCTTGATGATGGCACAAAAATACCACTGTGCCATAACGGCTATCGACATTGATGAAGGAGCTATTCTCGACGCAAAAGAAAACGTGAAAAATAGTCCTTGGAACGAGAACATCACCATCGTTCACGGAGATATACACAACACAAATTTTCAACAAAAATTTGACGGTATAATCTGTAATCCTCCATTTTTCAGCAATAGTTTGCAAAATCCAGAATCAAACAAGGCAATCGCACGACATACGATAACACTCACGCCACAAACATTGTTTCAATGTATAGAAACACTTCTCTGCGATGATGGCAAGGCGTCAATAATCATTCCGTTTTCGGAGAAAAAACTTTTTTGCGAAACGGCAACTTTGTCAGGACTATATGCAATTGCTGAATGGCTCATATTTTCCAAGACAAACGCTACAAGTCCCAACCGTTGCGTATTACAATTTGCAAAACAATGGCAACCTTTCACGCAGAAACACATAGCAATTCGTAACGAAGATTCATCGTATAGCGATGAATTTAAACAAGTTACGAGAGATTATTATCTTTTTGTTGAGAAGTAAATCGTACCGAAATCTTCGTTTCGGCAAGATACGACAAATATGCTATTACACTACCGAGAATAGCACCACACAAGATATCGGCAGGATAATGAACACCGAGATACATTCGTGAATAACAGACAAGAAGCGACCAAACGAGGAACACGATTGTCCATATTCGTTTTCTCAAATACAGCGAAGCGCCGACGGTAAACGCGAACATATTGGCTGCGTGTGACGACACGAAACCATACATTCCCCCACGATACCCATTAACAACATGTACAAAGTTACCAATATCCAAATTATGCGTCGGACGATAACGGCAGATCACTTTTTTAAAACATTCGGTGGAAATCAAATCTGCCAAACCGATTGCGCAGCAGACCACAAAGACACAGACGAGCATTTTTCGGCAACCGTATTTGCGATACAACAAATATATTGCAAAAAGATAAATCGGGAACGAAGCCCACACTTTGGAAAGATTATAAAAGACAATGTCTAACAATGGCGAGTTAGCACCATTTATATACAATAATAATTGCTGATCAAATGATTCTAAGGTTTCAATCATTCGTGTAACAACTTCCAAAGTTTATCTTTCAGTTCAACCAAGCCAATTTGAGCTACCGAGGAAATAAACACGGTCTCAATCGGAGGTAAATTCTTTGAAATTTCTGTTTTCAACTCGTCGTCGAGCATATCGCATTTTGAAATGGCAAGCAATCTCGGTTTGTCGAGCAATTCCTCGTTGTACAACTGTAATTCGTTCAACAAGACCTCGTATTCCTGAGCAATGTCGTTGCTATCGGCAGGAATGAGGAACAACAGAACTGCATTTCGTTCTATATGGCGCAAGAACCTCAACCCCAGACCTTTACCTTCGTGAGCACCTTCTATGATACCAGGAATGTCGGCCATAGCGAACGAGGCATTGTCACGGTAGGAAACGATTCCCAATTGCGGAACCAAGGTTGTGAACGGATAATTTGCAATCTTTGGTTTTGCTGCAGAAACAACGCTCAAAAGAGTTGACTTTCCAGCATTTGGGAACCCCACAAGACCAACATCGGCAAGCACTTTCAGTTCAAGAATAAACCAGCCCTCCTTACCTTCCTCGCCTGGCTGGGCATAACGAGGTGTTTGATTCGTGGCCGATTTAAAATTCAAATTTCCCAAACCGCCACGGCCACCGGCAAGAAGAATCTTTTCTTCCCCGTCTTCGGTAATCTCGCAAAGTTGTTCCTCTGTTTCAGCATCTTTTGCTATCGTGCCAAGCGGAACCTCTATAACGACATCTTTTCCATTTGCCCCCGTGCTTCCCGCACTTCCGCCACTCTCGCCATTGCCTGCGAACAAATGTTTTTGATAACGAAGTGCCAATAAAGTCCACACATTGCGACTACCACGCAAGATTATATGTCCGCCACGACCACCGTCGCCACCATCGGGACCACCTTTGGCAACAAATTTTTCACGGTGAAGATGAGCAGACCCTGCCCCGCCCTTTCCAGAACGAAGAAAAATCTTTATGTAATCAACAAACGAAGACGTCGGCATAGTTTGGAAATTTTCAAAAAAAATGTGGAAATGCCTATTCACATTTCCACATTGAATATCAATTAAAATTTATCGCAAACGCCACAAATTGAGGCAAAAATGTCGTCAATAGTGCCAACACCCTTGATTTCCTTCAATTTACCTTGTTTTGCATAAAAATCCTTTACAGGAGCTGTTTCGCTGTTATACACCTTGATACGGTTCATGATAACGCTTTCGTTTTGGTCATCGGCACGACCAGAAACTTTTCCACGTTCCAACAAACGTTTTACCAATTCTGGAGTATCAACTTCCAACGAAATCATACAAGAAACGGCAATGTTGTGTTTTGCCATCAAATCGTCCAAAGCAACAGCTTGTGCAGTTGTACGAGGGAAACCATCGAAGATGAAACCGTTTCCTTTTGCGTTTTCAGCAATTTTGTTAGCCATCATTCCAATCACGATGTCATCAGAAACCAATTCACCTTTTTCGATTTTTGCCTTTGCTTGTTTTCCAAGTTCCGTTTCTGCTTTCATTTCTGCACGAAGCAAATCACCAGTAGAGATGTGACACAAATTGTATTTTTCAACGATTTTGTCTGACTGAGTTCCTTTTCCAGCTCCCGGAGGGCCGAACAATACTAAATTTAACATAGTTTATTATTATTTATTTATTGATACTTTGCCAAGTGAAAATTTCTGCAAAGAAATCTTCGTTAAGCGTTGGCGAAATTACGATTTTTTTTCATCTTTGCGAAAACAAAAGTAAAAAGTATAATAAAACACGATTCACATGCAACCACAAGTCAGTATTATTATGGGCAGTACATCGGATATGCCCGTGATGGAAAAAGCAGCGAAACTGCTTGACAAAATGCAAATTCCATTTGAAATTATTGCGTTGTCGGCGCACAGAACACCCGAAGCAGTTGAGAAATTCGCAAAAAATGCAAAAGCGAACGGCATTAAAGTTATTATTGCAGCAGCTGGTATGGCTGCACATCTTCCTGGTGTTATTGCATCAATGACCACCGTTCCCGTTATCGGCGTTCCCATTAGTGCAAGTTTACAAGGCATAGACGCTCTTTTGGCTATCGTGCAAATGCCGTCGGGCATTCCTGTTGCCACAGTAGGCATCAACGCTGCCGAAAACGCAGGAATTCTTGCAGCACAGTTCATTGCAATGGCAGACGAACGAGTAGCAAAGGCATTGGCAGACTACAAAGAAAATTTGAAAGCTAAAATAGAAAAAGCAAACGCTGACCTAAAAGACATACACTTTGAATACAAAACGAATTAACGTCGTTTGTTTCGTATTCGTCTTAGGTCTTTTCAATTCTGTCTTTTCACAAGAATCACGGTTTTCTACGGGATTTTTCTCGGGGAATTTGTGTGGAATGTTGTCAACGAATAGCGTTTTTGCCATTCAAACAAATCCTGCAACGCTTGTCAATTGCGAGCAGACAGAATTTGGAACAGCGTATAGCACAAACTATTACACGACGAATACGTTGTGTTCACGCGTAAACGCGTGTACACCAGTGAAACAAAACACGATAGGAACATCAGTAATCGTTTTCGGAAATGCACATTTTCGGGAAACATACTACGATTTTTGCATAGCACGAAGAATAACCTCACACCATTCCGTTGGCGTGAAATGCGACATTCAGCAAGAATTCCAAGACGAATATGGTCGAGGTTTTTCAGTTTTCCCAGAATTTGCATTTTTTGGAGAGCAAAAACGATTGTTGTACGGAATACATCTTATCAATCCGTTACAATTACGAACAAAAAGCACAAAACATGAAACAATATCAAAATTGCAAGCTGGATATAAGATTAGCAAAGAAATGAGTTGTATAACGCAACTACAACAAACATCAATAAACAAATTCACATTCTCATTAGGATTGCAATACAATCTACAAGGAAAAATAACTATTGATGTACAATATGATAATCAGGAGCAACCGATAAATCTTATGATAACGCTACCATACAAGAGATTTCGCTGTTTTGTGGAAACAGCGTTCAATTATTATTTGGGCATCACGAATTGCGTCGCCTTTTCAGTGGTATTGTAATCTATTTGCCCGAAACGTCGATGGTGAAATAATTCGGCGTTTTGAGCATTTTCTTGCCAATTTTTATGGCAGGTTTCACTTTGAGCACAGAATTTCGAGGCAATCCTCGGGAGTTGCTGAGATTCGTAACAAGTGTATTGATTTCTTGTGGTGAAAGTTTTTTCAAAACATTCGTATTTGTTTCTACCGGAATCGTAACCAAAGTCGTCTGATTCGCACCAATCTTCACTTTTTGATCAACAACACCTGTTGCAACCTCAATGTCGCGTATCAGCAAAATCCACTCCAACGCACTCAATTCTGCCTTTTCATTATTGGGATTCTCAATTTTTAATTCTGCGAGAAACGAAATCGGAATTTCCGAAGTTTTCCCAACTGACATTATTTGTGTCAGAAGCGTAAGACTTTTCAATATATTTTTGCTGTCTAACGCAACATTGTTTACCGATACATTTGAAACCGAATTGAGCGAGAATTCACAATCCTTTATATTCTTAGCATGACGAATGTTACACGAAGTAACAAGAATGCTAAGAAGAACGACACAAAGAGTTTTTACCTTCATTTTTATCATCTTTTTACTGTGGGCAATTTACGATTTTTTTTTGACTATCCTTCTTTTTATTAAACAATCAAAATTGGTCTATTAAATTACATTTTTTAACGGTATTTTCAGGAAAAGAATATCTTTGATAAAAATTTATGACAACTGAAAAGAAATGAAAAAAAACATACTATTCTTGATTTCCCTGTTTGCCTTTTGTTCCTTGTTTTCCCAAGAAACCGAGGATTCCTCGAAGAACGAGAACGGACCAATATCGGACGCAAATCAAGTACTAAAAATTGGATCTATTCCCCCTGTCCTTATCTACAGGTACGCGCCGACGTTGACACTATCTATAGATGATATAAGTCCCGTTGAAATAGAAAGTAAGGGTGAATCGTCGATTTTGCCTGTCTTGAAAGAGAACATACCCGGATTGTTTTACAATTCGCAAGGCGTTGCCGGCTACGGAGTTTCGTCGGGAGCGTCGGGAAACATTACCATGCGTGGTTTTTCGGGCAGCGCCGGACGGATTCTCATCCTCATTGACGGACATCCGCAATACGCCCCCATTTACGGACACCCAATGGCCGACACCTACACATCCGACAACATCAAGACGGTGGAAGTGATACACGGAGCGGCTTCGCTTTTGTATGGTTCAAATGCAATGGGAGGTGCCATCAATTTCATTACAAAAGAGGAAATGAGCAACGGAAATACACTCCGTATGCGTGCAAAAGTCGGTTCTTACGGAACAACACAATGTATGGTGAGCGACGGTTTCCGTCATAATAAAATATCGCTTTTTGCAAGCGGAAACTATGAACATTCCAACGGTTATCGCGAAAACTCAGCCTACAATTCGCTGAGTGGATTCGCAAAAATAGGTTACAGCATCAACCGTCATTGGAAACTGAGAGCTAATGCAAACATCAGTCATTTCGACATTGAAATGCCAGGAAGCGTCTCCGCTCCTCTTAACGAATGCGAAGCAAATGTAACACGTGGAATTTATACCGTTACGTTAGATAACGTATATTTTGGACATACTAATGGCGCTCTCGACGTATATTATAATTGGGGCCAACATCAAATAAACGATGGTTTCAAGGAAGGTGAAAAGCCACAGGAATACTTGTTTCATTCCACCGACTATATGGGAGGCGTAAATATGAAACAATCTATTTATCTTATCAGAACTCGGACAAGCTTAACAGGAGGTTTCAATCTCAAACTCTACGGAGGGAATGCCTATCGAAATCCCACGACCGAAATCTACGCCGACCATCTTTCATTTAGCGAAACCGCAGGATATATTTTGGCAAGGCAACGTTTTTCCAAAGAATTGAAGAATAATTATATAGAATCTTATCCAGAAGTAGGCCTTCGAGCCGAAAATCATAGTTTGTACGGAACCATTCTGATTCCTATGGCTGGATTTACTCTTAAATCTGTAAATAAAGCAGGAACTATTCTTGTCAGGAACGTAAAACTGCTATATTCCAAAGGATTCCGCACACCCAATATGCGTGAACTGTATATGTATGCCGCGGCAAATGCAGATCTGCTTCCAGAACATTGCCACAACTTTGAATGCGCTTTTGAATACAATAAAGATTTTAAACCATTTAACATTGATAATTTTTCAGCAAAACTCGATTTATACCACACCATAGGCGACAACATTGTGCAAACCGTTATGATAGACGGCAAGCCAAAAAATCAAAACGTGGGCGAGTTTAAAAATACGGGAGTGGAATTCTCAATGGAAAGAAATATAAAAGACCTCTCTGTCAACGGCAAGTATAGTTACGTGTATATGGAAACCCCCATTGTGGGCTCGCCACGACAAAAAGCCGGCTTGAGCATCCAATACCAATTGAAAAACACCACGTTGAAGGTTGGCACGCAATACATTGATAAATTGTATTTAGCGGTCGGTCAAACGGAAACGACAAAGTCTTTCGCCCTTATCGACGCGAAGATTTCCCAGCAGATAAAAGCGGTCAATTTGTTCGTACAAGGCGAAACGGCAATCTGTTCGGGCGACTACGAGACCATGCTCGGCTATCCGCTGCCTAAATTCACTTGCTCGGCAGGACTTAGTCTTTATCTTCATTCCACACCCAAAGAATAGTTACTAATTTCATATATTTGACGCATATACTTATTTCTATGTTACGAAAAATCAGAATTTCTCTCGCAGTTATAATTTTCATTCTTATAACACTCTTATTTCTTGATTTCACAGGCACAATCCACGCCTATCTCGGCTGGTTGGCGAAAATTCAACTTTTGCCCGCAATTTTAGCATTGAACTTTGGCGTTGTCGTAGGCTTGATTGTGCTCACGCTCGTGTTCGGACGACTTTACTGCTCGGTGATTTGTCCTCTCGGCATTATGCAGGACGTGTTTGGCAGATTGGGCAGAATCGGCAAAAAGAACAAATACAAATACTCGTTCTCCAAAAATCACACGATTCTCCGTGTGGTTGTATTGGTACTGTTCATCATATTTCTTCTTGTACCGGGAATAGGCGCGGTTGCCCACCTTATTGCACCTTACAGTGCATTCGGACGAATTGCGGCGAATCTTCTTGCTCCCGTTTACGCATTGTGTAACAATGGATTGGCTTATATAGCTGAACGATTGGACAGCTATGCGTTCTACTCGGTTGACGTATGGATAAAAAGCGTTTCGTCGCTTGTTATTGCCATCATCACGTTGGTCGTTCTTGCTGTTCTGGCGTGGCGAAACGGACGCACGTGGTGCAACAATATTTGTCCCGTGGGAACAGTTTTGGGCTACATTGCAAAATTTTCAATCTTCAAACCTGTAATCGATACGGAAAAATGTAATGGCTGTGGCTTGTGTGCCCGCACCTGCAAGGCGGCCTGTATCAACACCGAAGCTCACGAAATTGACTACAGCCGTTGCGTGACGTGCTTCAACTGTGTTGAAACCTGCAACAGAGACGCAATGCACTACACACGACGCAAGAAAACCGAAACGGAATCAGCTCCGCAGGACGATTCAAGACGAAAATTCTTGTTGGTTGCGGCTCTGCTCACGGCTGGAACAATGGTGAAAGCACAGACAAAAAAAGTTGACGGCGGACTTGCTGTCATACAAGACAAGAAAATCCCCATACGCACAACACCGCCAAAGCCAGCAGGCTCGCAGAGTTTACGGCATTTTACAAAAAACTGCACGGCATGCCAATTGTGCGTTTCGGTTTGTCCAAACCACGTACTTCGACCGTCAAACAATTTGGAAACACTCATGCAGCCCGAAATGCAGTTTGAAGACGGTTTCTGCCGTCCCGAATGTACCCGTTGTTCCGAAGTCTGCCCTACTGGTGCCATTCAGAAAATCACTCCTGCCGAAAAATCGGCGATACAAATCGGTCACGCAGTGTGGATTAAGGAGAACTGCATAGTTGAAACCGACGGCGAAAAATGCGGTAGTTGCGCCAGCCATTGCCCTGTTGGAGCAATTCTTATGGTTGTAAAAGACGAATTTAATCCTGTATTAAAAATACCCGTTGTGAACACCGAACGGTGCATTGGTTGCGGACAATGCGAATACTACTGCCCGGCCCGTCCACTCAGTGCTATTTATGTTGAAGGAAACGAAGTGCAACGCGAAATTTAACCGAACTATGAAAACAGAGAACAAAATAAACCGTCGCCGATTTTTACAGATTTTTGGAGCTGGAACTGCTGCCACGGCGGCAATGCTGACAGGTTGCTCCGATACGAAAAAGGAATCGGCACAAA
>JAGCOW010000082.1 GCA_017642535.1 Bacteroidales bacterium
AATGAATAAATATTTTGTAGGGACGCACCGCTGCGTCTTGTTTTTATAAACGCAATTCAGGGACACATTCATGAGGTGAACCCCAAAAGTTGGACTAAAAACTTTTGGGGTTCACCTCACATGGCACGTCTCTATGGGAATTATCGTATTGTAACAGCAACTGTTTTCCCTTCTACGACTACAAAATACACTCCATTTTTTAGGTTTGCATTTGCAATTTTTTGACCAGAAACAGTTACTACGAATGCAGGAACTTCTTCGTTTACGAGAATTTGACGGTTAGCAATTGTAATCAATGAGGCGTTAGAAACTTCGGAAATTGCGGTTGAAACACCGTCAACTTTGTCATCAGTTGTTCCGCATTCATCGGAACCTTGATTTTCTTCACCTGTTTGTACGCCTTCTTTTGTAGTAAACTCACCTTCGTATTCTTTAAGCACAATCTTGTTATTGTCCAATGCTTTGAAATTGTAGCCGTACGAAGTTCCTTCCGAAAGACCTGTTACGGTAAACTGATATGCCAACACATCCGATTTTAGTTCGTAACTTGCTGTATTTGAGAAATCTATATTTGCCAGTTGACCTTGAGCATTGAACGTAAGCGAACATACAATTTCTCCATTATTCTTAATTGTAAGTGTATAGGAATCAGCCCCTTCGTTGATAGGCATTGTAAACAATGCCTCTGAGCGTTCTGATTCAACAATCACTTCGTCTTCAGCTACTACATAGTCATCTTCCGAGATTATTCCATCTGGAATTTGATATTTTGGTTTATCGGTCACTTCAACAGAAATATCGGCATTTTCAAAATACAGTGCCACAACTTTTTCTGGAGATTCTGTCCAAATACAATCTCCTATTGTGGAATATATTATATGACCATCTTTATTATATTGTATGAAATTGGTTTTATTCAAAGGAAATGAAAATTGTGCGTTTACAATATCTCCATTTTGAACATTCTCGGCAAAAGTGACTGCTTCGGTTGTTGCTTGCAAAGAATTCTGATAATTTTTATAGTTATAGCTTACCAGCATATATGAGAGTTTTTCCATATCGGCAAGGGCTTTTCCTGTAAACGAAACGTTTACAAAAGCACCTGAATACACATCGTCAAAAGTCGTTTTACTTTGGGTAAGTGATTGATATAGGTAACTATCCGAGTTTTCAAGACGTTTTTTGTTTGTTAAAACAAGAGGGTTCTCAATGTCGGTTTTTTCGGCGAAAAAGACTTCCATGGTTGCATCGGAAATGGTAAATGGTTCTTCTGGATTGAAATCTTCGTCGGCAGTTTTTCCTATATAAGCGAACATAAGGAACAACTCTCCTGCGGTCAAACCACCTTCCACTTTTTTCCCGATTTGAGTATAAGTTACATTATCTATATAAAATGTGCCTTCCAAAACAAACGGTTCTCCTTTTATTACTTGGGTTTCAAAATAATTTTTTGACATATTGGTGAAGTAATCAGCTTCTTCACGTTCATCGGCAATTCCCATATTTATATAACCTGTATTACTTGCGATGCCTGTAATTCTCACAAAAAATGCTTGCCCTATTTGTGGAGTCCAATCCTGGCTTCCAGTGGTTTCTTTCACAGCGTCAATCAAAGCGCTTCTACATCCCGATGTCCAACGAGTAGACACCTCTTCATCGCCATATGCCGCATACGGATTGTATTGAATCTGAATTTCGTTTGTTTCGGCATTGAATTGCCATGTGTTTTGCGAAAAGGTGGCAACTCCCATTAGTACTGATGCCACAAATAAAAATACATTTTTCATAAGAATAGATTTTTACAAAATTAAACTTTCTTTACTTATATAGTCCGAAAAAAGTCAAAAGACTGCATGGTTTCCTCAAAAAAAATTTCTCTCTACTTTCGTCTTTTCGCTCTTGCGTTATTTTTTTCAAAGTGATTGTATTTGTTTCATTGTAAAAACATTAAAATTTATAACTAACTCCTAATTTAAACATGTGATGTCTAAACACTTCGGGAAACATCCATGTGGCAATAACATAACCGTTCATCGCTTTATATGTGTCAAATTCATAACATTCATATCTATATGTTAAAAACGCATCCCAATGTTCACAAGCATATCCCATGCTAACACCAGGATACTTGGCAAATCTAAATGAAGGATTAATAAAATCTTTGTCCTCTGACAATTCTATTTTAGCATGACATACTCCGTATGCCAATGTCGGCATCACAAAAAATTTATAGATAGGTATTCTATAATTTATTGCCATCAATAGAGCGTTATCTTTTTCCAAATATGGAATCTCTTCTTCTGTAGTATGGTATGATTTGTCCTCTATTTTCTTATATGAGTAAACAAGCCCCAAAGATGCGTTTTTGAAAATTGTGTAAGAATAACCGAACTCTACACTTGGACTGAAGTCTTTTTTGTTTTTATTGACCATCATATCTGGTTCTCCTGCTATATGGAAACTGCCGATGCTAAAGAATATTGAGTTTCGTGTTGCTTTATCTGGTTCTTCTTGTGCGGACAACGAATATATTCCTATAAAAAAAAATAATATTGAAAACACTATTCTCATAATCTTAAAAATTAAAACCTACACCTATTTTTAGTGCAGGGTACAAAATGACAAGCATATAAAATATTTCAAAACGGTTGACTTCATACAAAAAATATAAGTTAAAATGAAAAACCGACACCTATGTTGAATAAATGATATTTGTATTCCGAAGGGAAGGATAGTGCATTGACCATATATTCCCTTGATAGTATTTTTCGTTGATATGAGACATAATTATATGAGACGTAAATCATCCAGTTTTTTATAGTATATCCACATCGAATACTTGGTTTGAATAAAAAGATTGACTTGGGTTCAATACCATAATTATCGTCAAAATCAGAACATTTCATTACATTGTAGTTTTCTCCCCACGCAAGTTGTGGAGCAATAAAAAAGTTAGAGATTTTATAATAATAACTCAATGAGATGCTGAATAAATGATTGATATTTTTAAACACGTATTCTTTTTGGGGATAAACATGCCATGAATCGATTGCAACAGCAGAGGATTTTAAAAAATTGTATTCTATGCCTATACAAAGACCTTTCCATATTGTTCGATTATATGCAAGTTGAACCGATGGAGAAAATACTTTTTTGATATATGGTTCATAAATATCTCTATTCTTGTCATCCAATATATACGAACTGCCTATATCACATGAAATTGAATTTCGTTTTTCTTTGTTTTGATCTGATTCTTGTGCTACAAGAGAATAACTACACAGTGACAATAACACTATAAAAACTGTTATCTTCATTTTCTCTCAACTTTCGTCTTTCAACTCCTTCGTATCGTCTTTGTGTGGCATTATCAATAATAGAATTATTATAAAAATCTGTTAATACTGTCCTTTGTGTACAAAAAATAGTTCGTAATGTTCATCAGTATTAGGTGGTAAAGGATAATCCTCGTGGACAATCGCTATATCAATTAATGTGAAATGAATTGTATAATCTCCATCCTGCAATTTTCCAAGAGCAATTGTATCGGATTTGAACATTCCTGAGCATTTACAACCGCTATTGTAGGTACAGGACACGTAGATATCAGTATAATTGACACTATCTATTGACAATGGGGCTTTACAACAATCTCCACCAAAGCCATCAGATAAGATAACAAATTCGGGTTCCCCTGATTTTGATAAATAAGCAGGAATTACTTTCGTCCCTATTTTGGGTTGCGAATAATTTGAATGTTGCACCGTTTCACACCCCAATAAAAGTGATGACAATACTGATAAGAAAAATATTTTTGTTTTCATAACATATTTTTTAGAAAAAGTAGAGATGCGCTACGTCTCTACAGCATATATTTCAGTGTGATGCTTCTTCTCATTGTGCCCAGAATAGAAATTGCATCAACTCCCATACCAAATCTAAATGGTGCGACCATAACACATTCAGGAGCGAGTTTTATTGATGTGGAAAAAGCATTGAATTTGACTTCGTATTCCAAAGCAAAACCAAACCCAAATTTATTATTGTAATTTTTCTTGTATTCATACCAAACACTATTTCTCAAACCACTCTCATTTATAATTAAATAATTTAAGCTGACGAATGGATTGATGTTAATAGCAGAATGTTCTGATGCATATACGCTGTAAGCGTAATTCAGTTTTAGAGAAAACCATTTGTTCCAGCAGTTTGTGGACTGATATATCTTGGAACCATCAGATTCATCTATTCTATAACACGAGAATTTTCCTCCATTATATACTCCTCCTAAACCAATTCCTATTCGGTGTTTGTTTACAATTCTATTGAGAAACATCTCGCCACCCCAGTTGGAATAATAGTGTTTCACATCAGACCGGGAATGAATTGCATCGACTTCAATCTGAAACCCACTGGCTTTTTCATCTTGTGCAAATGCACCGATTGCAAGACACAGTGATGTACATAGCATCAAAAGAATTTTTGTTTTCATAATTTTAATTTTTCACGTAAATTTTAAAATTCTTGCTTTCAACAACAGATTTATTATCGGTATAATCAATATATTCAAACAACAACGTACAATTTCCTTTTTTCACGCCCTTGAAATTCCATTTTTCGATTACTTCGCCAGTTCGTCTTTCTTCTATAAGAGGAAATTCTTCAAGCCCAACTGTGTCCACACATGTAACGTCTGTTTTATTTTTCCACTCCCAACTCATTCCTGCTCCTGGCGCACTTCTCAATTCAATGGTAAAAACTTCGCCACGAGAAACGGTGAAATCGTAATCTTCTTTGTCGCAACTTATTAGCAACAAAGCACATAGCATCAAAAAAACTGTTTTCTTCATTTTCTCTCAACTTTCATCTTTCAACTCTCAACTATTTTATCCTTTCAACGCCTTCATACGTAAAGAATTCGCCTGATTCTATTGAAGCATTTAGTGCATCAATGTCTATTTTCCCGTCTTTCTTGAAGGCATTTTCATCTAGAATAAAATATTTTTCAGCTAAATAATTAGTGGAGATTATTCTATTTTTCAATGTCTCTTCCGAAATTATGCCTTTGTCACTCATGTCTTTATATTCTTCATAGGTAATATCGGTGTATGCTTCTTCTGCAAAGAAATCACAAGTTGCGTAATAATAACCATTAGTCAATTCTTTCAAATCCACCTTATATTCTGATGAATGATAATATTTTACTTTCTCGTTGACTTTATCATACGTTACCGTAACGTATTTCCAATATTCATATTTTCCATCAAATTTTACCACAACGGAATAAGGAAGAATATCCGATTCAGGGTCTCCACCAGGACAGGCTTCTTCCCAAGGTTCCTTTTCTGGCTTTTCATCTTTTTTGTCGCAAGATGTTGCCATAAAACTGATACACAACGATGCACATAGCATCAAAAAAACTGTTTTCTTCATAACAATGAATTTTATAAGTTACCAAAATTAAACTTTCTTTACTTATATAGTCCGAAAAAAGTCAAAAGACTGCACGGTTACCAAAGAAATTTTATTCCCAAAGGTGATGAAAAAGCGAATGGATGCCTGATATCGTAGCGTGTCGAGATATGATATTGCAGGCTTGGTTCTGCATAGATGCCAATGTTTCGGGTAATATTGTATTGTATGCCAAGTCCCGCACTTGGTAACCACAACCACGTAGCAGGACGGTTTGTAACCGTGAGATTTTCTGCCATACTGCGTCGAATGTTAACAATGTACGTCTGCGAGTGAATAGGAACGCCCATTGTTATGGCGAGATTTCCATACCAGCTCCAACTCTTGCCCGTAGCCATATTGCAAACGGCTTTTACAGGTACGCCAAGATAGTGAGTTGTTTGCGAATGCGTGTAATAGAAGTTGTCGTTAGCAATCGATTTAAATTCGGAGATACGACGGATATAACTTACTCCTGATTCTAAGGCAAATCGCCTGCTGTGTTTATAGCGTACCATCAATGCCAATGAGATTGGTTTTGTGTCATTGTGTAGAATTTCATTATCAGCAAAATCCTCTTTATGAGGAAGAGGGTCTGTGAATGCTTCATCGGCCGCATATTTCATTCCCGATATTGTCTGTTCGTTAAAACTTCCTGTGTATGCAACGCCTAACGACCATTTGTGTGCATCGGTTTTGTCGCCAACGTGGACAGTTTTTTCGGGGAATATGTCGGCAAGGTCGTAATACGGCGTTTCCGTTTTCGGGAAGAATTGAATCGTATCACGGTGCAGGTTTTCGTGCAATGTGTCGTCTATGGTCGCTTCTTGGGCAAGCATATCGGTGAGCGTGTCGGGTGTAGTTTGTTCGCTTATGCTGACGGTTGTTTTCCGTGGCACTTTGGTAGTTGGTGTGTTAGTATGCTGCGTAGGTTGAAGAACAATCACTGGCTCTTGTGCAGATTCTTGTGTTTGTTCTTGTATTTGTTCTGTTGGTATTGCGCCTGACGTTTCCTCCTGCGTTGTTGCAACGGGTTGTGCTTCGTCGGCAACGGGATTCTCTTTTCTAAGAAGAAGCAATGTGACGGGAATGAGAAGTAACAATAGTACTGGCCACGATTTTTGAATCATGGTGCGGAGCATTTTTTTTGCCCGTGCCAACTGCGACGAAGCCGAGTGGGGCTCAATGTTGAGCATGGCGGCAATTTCTTTGTGCGACTTGCCTTCGAACACTGCCAAGCGGAATAACTTACCATAGCCGTCTGGTCGTTTTTCAATCAATCCCATCAATTCGCTCAAAGAGATTTCTGCTTGCTCATCTTCTGGGATTTCTTCGGTTAACGGGGCATTTTTCCCTGTTTCTTCAAGTGCCACGTTCCTATGATTCTTTTGAAAGTCCTTATATTTCGATGCCACGTTTCTCGTTATCGACAGCATCCAGTTTTCCGCCTTGCTGCTGTCACGCAATTTGTCGAACGAGGTGAAGATAACCACAAACGAGTCGTGCAGTACGTCGTTAATTTCCTCTTTCTCTGATAGATAGCGGCGGCAAACACCTTTCATTTTAGGGGCGAATGTCTTGTATAGCTCACCGAGAGCAGCGGAATCTCCTTGCTTGCACCGTTCTATCAGTTGTGTTATCTCCATCAAGACCATAAAATCCTATATATATAGTCCTAAAAAAGTCAAAAGACTGCATCGAATTTTGATTTTTTTTTGAAAAAAGTCAAAATTCTTGGACAAAGTAGGAAAAAAAATAGAATAACGATGTTTTTTGGGGTAGGGACGTGGCGCGCCGTGTCCTTACTATCCAAATAAATCTGAATGAGTTCCAGTATTTGTCAAAATAAGCGTAAGTTCTTTTTCAAAAATTTGCCAAACCAAAAGCCAATCGCCTTTTAAATGTGCTTCCCAGCACCCTTCATAATTTCCACTTAATTTGTGTGGGTGATATTGTGGTGGCAATGTTCCAGATTCTTCTAAAATCTTGATGGCTTTTTTTAGCAAATCCATTTCCAATCCTCTCTTTTGACATAGTTTTACATCTTTGTCAAATCGAGTTGTCGTTTTTATTGTGTACATTAAATTCCTAATTTTTTGAATAGGTCATCCGAGGATTTGTATGTAGTTGTTCTTCCTGCTTTTATGTCAGACATAGCTTCGTCTATGCCACACATTTTTTTTGTGTTGTGTTTAGAAGTTTTTTTTATTTCAACGAAATTCAATGTTTTCATGAAGTCAAGGAACTTTTTTGCTCCAGAATATCGTTCGTTTATTGTAATTGTATAAGTAGCCATATCTTTAATTCTATTCCTTTATGCAAATATACATTTAAAACGATAAATGTCAATAATCATAGTCGTTCCCGCCGTAGCCGCCGCCAAAGTCGTCGTAGCCGCCAAAATCGTTTCCTCCGAATTCGTCATTGCCAAATTCATCGTCGTTGTTGCTAAACAAGTCGTCGTCTTCGTCAATACCTGTTTCATTGAACAGGTCGTTGAAATCTTCGGCAGTGTCGTTCTCTTTCTGAAGTGGTGGATTTCCTGTGGAATGAACGCACACGGGATATTTTTTCTTCGCGTCTTTTTTCAAAATATCTACCAAAGTACAGAATAATGCACGGTCGCCGAAGAAGTCAAACTGATATATGAGTTTGTCGCCTTTGTTGCTCACAAAATCTTTCAGTTTGGCCTTCTGCATAGGAATTGTCCCCGTGTCTTCCTCGCCCATGTCGAACAAGGTGATTTCTTGCTCCTTGTCCCAATCGTCGTTGGAAACGAAGAATGAAGCCATTTCCGAATCTTTGTAATCGCACGCTTTAAGAATCGACTTGTGGAATTTCAGGAACGTGTCGTCTTCCGAAATTTCTATGCTTCTTGAAAACAATTCGTTTTCGTCGCTGATTATTCTGAACTTGTAAATCATACTACAAACTGATTAAGAAGTTTAACGTCTCAATATTTTCTTCAATGCGAGGGACAAACGATTCCCCGAATTGAACTGTTTTTGTGCGAAATGCTGTTGATTTACTGATGATATACTGAATTTCATCTTTGTGTTTTTCAATCGCATTTTGCACTTGTGAAAGGTCGGAATATTTTTCGTAATAAACAACAGCCAACGGAGATTTTAATTCATTTGTGTCTTCTTTTAGAATAAGAAAACCGTTGTCCAAGTGGGTTTGCCGTGCCACCAAGTATATTGATTTGTTGTATTCGTAGTTGTTCATATACTTGTAATGGAGTGATACGGAGTTGTATTTTTCAACGCCGTCGAGTATTCGTTTCTCGTCAAATGTGTCGGGTAGATAAAGTTTCGACACGTTTCGGCGGCTCAATCCAAAGAAGTTGAAAATATCGTTTCCCAACCGTTCCAAGTCTTGTTGTGTCTCGCCACCGTCGAGAACGGCGACGGAAGTTTTTTGTTTCCGAATAAGATGCGGATATTTCTGCATATAGATTTCAAAACTGCGTGTCGTTTCTCCTGCAATGATAGCGTCGAATTGCGAGAGGAAATTTTCGGTGACGGCAATATAGTTTTTGAATTGCGGCTCTATTGCAAGCAACTCTTTTATAATGTATCGGGGGAGCAACGGGTCTTTCTCGGCAGGTTTTAAGATGAGGATGTTGCCCGTAATAAGTATGCAGAGCATATCGGGGAATGCGTCAAGGGGCGTTTTCCCTTCGGGAAGCAGTGCCACTCGTTTGCTCGGTTTTTCCTGAATGTATGTTTGGGCAATGAGCGTGTGCAACGATTTTTCCTGCAGGAGCCCTATGATTTCTTGCAGTGCAGATTTTGTGTTTTCGGCGGTGAAATAGGGATTTTTGTATTCCGCACGTGAGATGGCAAACGATAAGTCGGCATTCTCTTCGCCTGAATCGAGGGCATTTTGCAGTTGTCGCCCCAGCGAAATGAATGCCGAAATACGTTGCTCTAAAGTCATTGCTTATCGTTCGTCAATGATTTTTACACCTGGATTTTTTGCCTTGTCAAACGTGAACGAAGCATCGGGAATTTGTTCGTTAACCTTGAACGTGTTCACGGTGATGGTGTATTTGTTACCGTCTTTTGCGAAATATTCCGCTTTCCAGAGTTGCGACTTGTCTTTGTCGATTGACAGACGAACTTTTGAATATTCGCTGTTGTCGATGTCTTCGGGATACAAGTCAATCACGTAGATTGCACGGTTTGCCTCAAAACGGTCTTGAATGAATTTGTATTTAAATCCTTTTTCGTACATCGTAAGCACTTTTGCAGGATTCATCATGTCGGAGTCGCCGTTATCAACCGTCGATACAACCACTTCTTTTTCATCCACCATATAGGTCCACAAGTTTTTCCCGTCGCAGTACAGGATATTGTCGAGCACCGACAACTGGTATTTGTTACCTTTCATAAGCAAGGTGCCGTTTGCCTTGTCGTTTTTCCCATCGGGCGATGTGTGGACAAGAGAGTAGGAGATGTTTATGGAAGAATAACTTTTCGTTTTTTGCGAAACTTTGTCGAGAATTTCTTTCGCATTCTTTGTGTTTTGTCCGAAAACTGCTACTGAGCAGATTGCAAGGACTGATAAGAGTGAAATAACTTTTTTCATATTTTTAGTTTTTCTCATCATACATCAACAATCGTTCCAAACTTAGAAACTATTAATTTTTTATCCTTAATTCTAAATTCTTAATTTTTAATTTTTAATTTTTAATTCAATCCTCCCTTACTTTAACATACCTTTTTCTCGAAGATTATTCAAAATTTGATCGAGTCCGATTACGTCAACCAACACTTCGCGAGGTTTTGACCCTTGTGCCGGGCCCACGATGTGATGTGCTTCCAATTGGTCCATCACACGTCCTGCACGGTTGTAACCTAACGAGAAATTTCGTTGTATAAGCGAGGTGGAACCTGAATTACCTGATACAATCAAATGTGCCGCATCTTCAAAAATTGGGTCTAATTCATCGCTTGCTTTGACGCTATTTGACGAACCCACGGCATTCTGGCTGGAATCCTTCACTTCGGGCAATTGCATTGGTTGACCGTAACCGGCTTGCTTTTGAATGAACGCAACAATTTTTTCTACTTCGGGTGTATCGACAAAGGCACATTGTACACGTTCGGGTTTTTGACCTGTGGAAATCAACAAGTCGCCCTTGCCCGTCAATCCTTCGGCACCACGTTCGTCCAAAATGGTGCTACTATCAATTCCCGAAGCCGTTCGGAATGCGATTCTACCAGGAATGTTTGCTTTGATAAGTCCCGTGATGACCTTTACGCTCGGACGTTGTGTGGCGAGAATGAGGTGCATACCAACGGCACGGGCTTTTTGCGCGATACGGGCAATTGGTGTCTCAATCTCTTTACCCGCCTGCATGATGAAGTCGCCAAACTCGTCAATGATGATGACAATGTAGGCCAAGTATTTATGTCCTTTGTTCGGATTCAGCTGGCGATGGATGAACTTGTCGTTGTATTCTATGATGTTTCGGCAGTGAGCTTCCATCAGCAACTTATATCTGTTTTCCATTTCTTGCACGAGGGAGTTCAACGTTTGTTGCACTTTCAGGCAGTCGGTAATGATAATGTCGTCCTCGCCCGGATATTGTGCCATGTAATGTTTCTCCAGCCCCGCATAAATACTGAATTCCACCATTTTGGGGTCCACAAGCACGAATTTCAGTTGTGACGGGTGCTTTTTGTACAACAACGAAGTCACAATTGCGTTCAAGCCCACTGATTTTCCTTGACCCGTGGCACCAGCGACCAAAAGGTGCGGCATTTTTGCGAGGTCGAACATATAAACCTCGTTGGTGATTGTTTTTCCCAAAGCCACAGGCAATTCCATCGTCGATTCCTTGAATTTCTGAGAATTGATGACGGAATACATAGAAACGGTTTGTCGTTTTTTGTTTGGTACCTCAATACCGACGGTTCCTTTGCCTGGAATAGGTGCAATGATACGTATTCCGAGAGCCTCAAGGTTCATCATTATGTCTTTTTCAAGACTTTGAATCTTTGAAATTCTTGTTCCCGCTTTCGGCACTATTTCGTAAAGTGTGATGGTAGGACCAACTGTCGAGGAAATTCGTTCTATTTCAATGCCGAAATCCTGCAAAGTCCGTTCTATTAAGTTTTTGTTGGCAAGTACTTCGTCCTCGTCCACGTCAACTTGTTTTAAATCGTTGTCGTATATTTTGAGTAGGTCAACTCCCGGTTGTTTGAAACGCGACAAATCCTCTTTGGGGTCGTAGTCTTTCATTTCCATCGCAATGTTGTCGGTGTTTTCTACGGCAGCATTGGTATTGTTGATGACCATTCCGTCAATTTTTTTAGTCGATGGATTGGTATTTGTCGTTTCCTCTTCAATAGGTTCTTCTTCTTGTTCCTCTTCTTCTTGATCGTCGTCCTCCGAATCTTCTTCGGTGTCGTCGGTTGTTTCTTCTTGTTGTTCTTCGTCTTCAACGACTTCTTCTTGTTCTTCCTCGTTCTGGTCGGTTTCATCAACCGTTTCGTCAGAAATTTCTTCTGTGGTAGGAATTGTTTCCGTTTCTTCGGTATTTGTTTCTTCCACAGTGACTTCAGTTGTCTCTTCTTGTTGTTGAGCGATTATTGGCTCTTGTGCTTCAACCTCTTCTTGAATTGTTTCTGAAACGACGGTTGACGTTGTTTCGTCAGAAATTTCCGATGCAACTTGAATTTCTTGTTCTGCGGTTTCCACCGTTTCTTCCGTTTGCGTTTCCTCGGTTGCTTGTTCCATTTCCGGCACCGGAGGCGTAACGACTTTTCTGTATTGAGCTTCGAAGAAATCGTGTACCTTTTTGAAAGTGAAAATGATATACGCCAAGTCAACAATGATTATGAGGAGACCGGTGAAAAATTTACCGACAGCATTTTGTAACAACTGGTAACTTAAAAAGTAGCCCACACAACCGCCAAGATTTCCGTCCCATAAGTCGTTGCAAAAGAATCCCAATGTGATTGACAACATCAGCATCATAGAAATGGCTATAAAGATGCCTTTGCGTAGCGACAATTGTATTCTTTCTCGGAAAATGATTTTTGCAATGAGGAAAAAACAAAGAAAAACGATACCGAAGGAACCAATGCCGAACCAGTCGTGAATGAATTTCTTGGAACAGATTGCTCCTAATTGTCCTGCCCAGTTTTGGAAAATGAATTCGGCAGGTTTTTCTACTGCGGGGTCAATTTTTTCTATGCTGTTTTCGGTGAGCAGTTCGCTCTGGTCTATGCTCCAGGTGAAAAAGAACGAGGTAAAGGCAATAGTCAAGAACGTGCCTATGGCAAATAGTCCAAAGATTACGGCTATCTTTACTTTTTGTTCCTTGAGTTTTTGTAGTATGTTGTTTAGCATTAAAATTCCATTTTAAGATATTCGTCAAAAATAGCATTCATAGAATCCACTTCCACTCGGTTGAAGTCTTTGGGAACGATAAATTTTGTACTATCAACCTCCAATTCAGATATTTCATCAAGGGTGATGTGCATTGAAATATCCTTGAGGGCAATTCTGTAATCAAGCAAAACGCCGTCAATAGATTTGTAGGGCGTGTGCCAGTTGGGATTGTGAATCTTTAGGTCTTTGGTGTACCAAATGTCGTATTCTTCTTTGTCCTTGTCCTTGAACGACACGTGAACTTTGTGTGCGGTCAGACCGAGAATTTCTTTCTCTTCCTTGGTCGGCGTAAGAATGATTCCCGGCATAGGGTCGAAGCCAATCATTTTTTCGCCAAATTTTGCCTCGCAGGCATATTTTTTCGGCATAAAATAGAACAACACGCTGTTGGTCTTTGATTTCACGTTGGAAATATATGCACAGCGAAACATTCCGAAGGCACTGATTTCCATCGAGGAACTTGCATTCTTGTAGTAGTATTTGAGCGTTTCGGGCAATAGTCCTATGATGGCTCGCTCGGCTTTTTCCTTTTCGTTGAATTCTATTTTGTAGGTAAGTGTACCTTCGTTGTTGCCTCGTTTACAGGATACACAAAACAAAAGCGTTGCAATGAACGCCAATGTTACAGTTATCGTCTGTTTAGAAATCCCCATTTCGTACACTTTTCTATGAATGCAAAGGTAATAAAAAACGTGCAAAAAAATCAACTTTCTACTTCAAAGAATACTTTATAAAAACTTATGCCTTTTTCGGCATCGTATCCTCGTTCCAGATATTCGGGTCGGGAATGTACGTAGATGTGGAAATTTTTGTCTAGTTTAATGACGCTACGGAGGTATTTTTTCGATTTTTTCACCGCTGTTTCGTCAATGTCGAACGAAGCAGGAATCTCCACTTCGTATTTGTTTCTGTATCCTTGCTTGAAATTGTTGAAGGCCTGAATCACTTCGGGATTCCCTATTGTCGTTTCGTTGAATTGGTTTTCGTCGAACGTTTGGTTTGTCTGAAAATAATTCAATGAGTTCTGAAGAAATTTTATTCTGTCTTCGTTTGCCACCGTGTTGTTTGGCGCAAGCACCTCGTCATTGAAGTCCTTGCAGATTTTGAAGAATGATTCTGTGTTAAAATATTCGTTTTCAATGGCTTTCGCTTCCAGAAAATTATCAATCCAATACACGTCGTCACCTTTTGTATTGTCTTGTGCCTTAATGATATAACTATTGTCTTCCGTAATGTTGAAAATAATGCAACCCTTGTTCAGTTTCTTCAAACCGATGCCTTCATCCGTCTGAAAATTGATTTCGTTCTCGTTTTGCAGGAGTTTTAAAAATGTTTCTTTTTGTTCCGATGTGAAAATTCCTACGGCATCAACAAACTGGTCATCGACTTCGCAGTTGGTGAAATAGGCCACATACACTTCGTTGGCGTTAATATCTTTGTCGGCAACAACATCCGTGAGTTTTTCAAGAACTTTGACGGAAAAATCGTACACGCTCGTCTTTTTTTCAAAAAGTTGTTCGCATTCCGATGCAACCAGATTATGATTGTCGATAAAACGATATAAATCAGGCGATTTTAGGGCTAAAGAGAAATAACTTTTGAGTATTTCCTGCGTTTCTTCGTCAAGAAACTGGATTTCGTTTTTGGAAATGAAACATTCTTTTTTTGTCCCTTCTTCTTCGTTGTTTGCTACAACATTGATTTTATGAATGACAATTTTTTCAACTGTCGCTTGTGCTAATGATATCATAGAGTTTAAAATTATTCGTCAAGTTTCCATTCTATTCGGTAACGGTCTTTAAACTGTTTTACCGTGTCGCTTTCTATCAGATTTGACGAAATGGAAAGCACGCTGTCGGCTACCGAACATTGTCGTGTCAAATAGGAATGAAGCAGCGTGTTACGCCAGTTCATATCTTTGAGTAAGACGTCTTTCATTTTCGTTTCATAAAGCAATACGGCTTTTTGTTCGTTGGTGTATTTGCTTTTGTTTTTTATGCCGTTTTCTTGCATTAGTTTGTCGGCAAAAGCAGTCAGTTCTGGCGCTTTTGACGATATTGCCGTGTATTTTTCTTTTATCAGCAGGTCGTTGGCATTTTGTTCGTTAGTTGGATTTGTCTCATCTTGTATGGCCATATTTTTCTTCAATTCAACGATACAATATTCTTCAATGGCTGGTTTGTAGAGCACATCTTGCATGAGAATGAGTTTAAGTTCCGGTTTTTCCTTCTGCAATGCGCCGAGTTTGGCGAATTGTGCATATTGTTCGTCGTTGAATTCGTTTGCCGTGGCAGAAATGAGCACTTGCTCGATGTTTTCATTTCCCGATTTCATCACATTGAATGGCGATGCGGCAACTTTAACCAACAGATTGCCAAGCGTCTTGATGATGAGTTTTCCATACGAAAAATTAGGCGAGTCAATGTTTCCAGAGACGGGGAGGTCGAGGTCGGCTTTGCCGTTTTTGTCGGTTAGGACGTAAACGCCCATTTTGAGCGGAACGGTTTTATATTCGGCAGAAACTGATTTGTCCTTGTCGCCGATTTCCGGCTTAAACAAATTCAGTTTGTTCGTTCCTCGTAATTTATTGTTAATGATTACGTTTTGACTTTGTAGCGAGATTTTTCCGTGAGTAATCGGATTACCGAACATTGCGATGGAATAGGGCGAGAACGATTGTAAGTCAAGGTTGTTGACAGTAACGGTGATGTTTTGGTTAGAGATGTCGTCAATGCTGCCAATCCATTTGATTTTGAGTTTTCCCGAATTTTGCAAAAGTGCAGTGAGTGTAACGTCATTTTTTTCGTTGAGGTTGAATTTCTGAGCCGACACCTGAATGTCGCTAATCGTATAATTGAATTGCTGCGGAAGTGTGTTGTCGGTGTATAAGAATTCTGCATTGTTTATTTGCAAATCGTCTATGATGAGCGAGAACGGTTGCTCGGGAATCGTGTCGGTTTGGGCAATTTCGGTTGTGCCGTCTTGTGCAGCAGTCGTGTCAGGTTTTATGAGCAAGGTGAAATTGTCGGTCGTGTCTTGGAATAATTCATAATACGATTTAAATCCTAAAACGTGTAGTTTGTTTAATTCTATTTTGTTGTTTATCAAATCAATATGACGAATACTGGTGTAAACGCTGTCGAATGCGGCAACGTTTTTATGTAATGAATCAACAAGACAAAAGTCTTTTACTTTGATATCGCCGTTCACGTCAAGATTCATGACGTGCTCGGTGGAACCCTTGATTGCCAAGTCCGACGAAAATGTACCCGTTATATTTTCCACGTTCAGCGACTGTTGCAGATAGGGCAGAATAGGGGATAACTGAAAGTTCTTTATGTGTAACTGTAAGTCGTAGAGCGACTTGTCGGTGTCGTACTTGATGTTTGTGGCAAGTTGACCGCCATTGAGGAAGTCAAGATGCAATCCCATATCTGCTTGTAAATCAGACAAATCTATGCCGGGAATTATGATAGAAATATCTTTGAGATTCCATTCACTGCCAATTTCTTTGTCTTTGTAGCAGAGAAAACTATGGTCCAAATGAATGTCGTTGATGATGACTGCCCACGACGATGGTTCTTCAATAGTGTCGGTGGCAGTGCTGTCGGAGAAAAAATCAATGATGTCGCTGAAGTTGAAAATGTCGCCATTTTGAACGACGGTAATATCGGCGTGCGAAAGAAGCACGTGTTCTATTTCGACTTTGTGTCCGAGTAACCCTAACATGTTGAGATTCACGTCAAGGAGGTTGAACGATACGAACGATGTGGTATCGTCGCTTTCGTACAAAGTAAAATCCTCAACTTTGAGTCTTCCTGAAAATATATTAACTGACAAATCCCCCATTTCGGCTTTTCTGCCAATTAATTCTTTCGAATTTTTCTCGATATACGATTCTGCAATGGGAGAAACGCCAAATGCGATGATGAGAATGAGTGCTAAAACGCTGATTCCTATTATAATAAGTGCTTTTTTCATACTAATTTTTTTGACACCCAAATGTAGTAAATAATAGGGATTGAAATACAACTTAATTGTATTTTTAGTACGAGAAAATAAAAGAATACGATGAAGCCGTTTTTGTAAGGTTTATTTCACCTTTACGGTAAATTCTTTTTTTGTTCCTTCTCCTTGTTCCCAGGGACGTTTATACTCAAATTCAAGTGTGCATTTCCCTGTTTTTTTTGCGACGAAATTCCATACTTGTGTGCCAGCGCCGCCAACTAATTCTGTGTTGTAGATGGTTTCCACCGAAACGCTGTCAAGCAATGAATCTTCGTTTTTGTTCCAGTGCCACATATAACCTGTACCTGCGGTATATGGCAACGAGATTTGTATAGTGTCGTTCACAGAAACTTTGTAGTCGGGACGTTTTTCGTCGTTACAGGTAAATGCAGTGAGTCCTATCAATGAAAAAAAATATAATAGACTGTTTTTTAGTTTCATATCTTAAATATTAGTAAAATCTATTTTGAATTTTACGTCACTCAATGACTTCGACAATCTCAGCTTTAATTCATAATTCTTAACTCTTAATTCATAGTTTAACTACTTTTCTCGTGCCGTCGTAAGGAACATCTTCACATCGCTCAACTTCGTGTTTGTGAGAACTAAATATGTCAATAGCGACACCTTTTTCAACGATTCTTACGACAAATTCCCGTTTTTGCAACATTCCAGGGAATGAACCCTTTCTGTCCTCAATGGTAAGAGTTTGTTCGGCATCGTTCCATATAAAGTCGATGGTAGAGTATATGCCTTTCTCGTAGTTATAATTGTCGTTCTCGTCCTCATACAAAGTGAATTTGCCGTCAGCACCAGGGTAGATACGAATTTCAAGCACTGTGTCGGCATATTCGGTCGCATATTGCTTGTCTAAAGCCATTGGAATAATTGAACCAGCTCTCACGAACAACGGCATTGTCTCGATTTCTGCATTTGCACCGACTGTTTTCCCTCCTTCGAATTTTCTACCCGTCCAGAAGTCGTACCACGAAGTTCCGTCGGGTAAATATACTTCACGAGTCGTCTTGGTTTCACCCATAATGATTGGTCTTGCATCTTCGGCTAACATCGACGGTGTTTTCCAGCATAAAATTGAGCGAGCAGCTCCCGACGATGAATTTGCCGTTTCAAACAAGAAATCGTATGCTTTGCCAGCTTCCAACGTGATTGGTTCAAAGTATTTCTCCGTTCCGCCGTCGTTCATCTTGATTTCCTTGCCGTCAATCAACATTCGTTTTTGGTCGAAGTTCTTGATGTGGAAACGGTATGTGCCGCTTTCGGGAACGGTGATTTTTCCTTCAAAACGAACCGAAAACATTGTATCTGTCACATAGTCAGGACGTTCGCAGTACCAGAACAAATCAATTTTTTCAAGCGTTGTGTCAAGTGTTTGTTCTTTGTATAGGTTGTCTTTGTAGAATGTGGCGTGTAAGCCAGGTTTGCCGTCTTTTGTGGTGAATACCGATGCGGGAACTTCAACGCTACGTTGCGGAGCACGGTATTTCTGAAATTCGGTTACAGGAGCCACAAGAAATGATTCTCCGAACAGATATTCATCTTGAATGTTGTATGTGTTCTTGTCCTTGAAATCCATCGCCAACGGACGCATAATGGTATAATCGTCATTGTAGATTTTCCATGCATTTGAATAAATGTATGGAATCAAGCGATAACGAAGTTGGTCGAATTTAACCAACGTAGGTGTAAATTCGCCAAATTCCCAGATTTCACGAGGTGTTTCGGAACCGTGCGAACGGAAAATAGGGCAGAACGAGCAGAATTGGAACATACGGGTGTATAATTCCTGATATGCAGGGTCTTTGATGTCGTTGCTGAACACGCCTTCGTAGGAACTCAGCACGAATGCACCCACGTCGAACGTCCAATATGGCACGCCGGCGGCACAGTGGTTCAAACCAGCTACAATTTGGTTCTTATATATATCCCACGCAGCACCGATGTCGCCACTCCACGTAACTGCCGCCGCACGTTGCTGACCAGCGTAGGTTGAACGGGTGAGTATGTATTGTCGTTGTGGATTTTTAGACTTGAGAGCGTCGGCTTTCAGCATATCGTGGATTTGCGTCATTTCCACGAGTGAAAATGCGTTCAAATATCTGTCCCACGAGCCAAGATAATTTCGTCCCGTGGTTTTCAAATCATATTCGGTTGATTCTTTTGTAAGAGCGTTGGTGATGTCGGGCTCGGTGGAATCGAACCAATAACCGTCCCAACCGCAGGATGCCACGCCGTTTTTCAGATATTCATAGTATAATTTCGTCGCTTCGGGGTTGAACGGGTCGTAGTATTTGAAATCGCCCCAACCTTTTTTGTTGAACAAATATCCTTTCGATTCAAAATCCTTGTACATTGGAGCGTTAGGACCAACGCACGGCCAGCAGGAAATCATCGTGTGGAAGTTCATCGCTTCAACTTCGTCAACCATTGCCTTTGGATTCGGGTAGCGGTCTTTGTCGAAATACATTCCTCCCCAGTCGTGTAGGCCGCCCCACCAGTTCCAGTCCTGAATCAGCACGTCGATTGGATAGCCAAGTTGACGATATTTCTTTGCAATAGCAATGTATTCTGCCTGTGTGTGATAATGTTCTTTCGACTGCCAATAGCCATACGCCCATTTGCCGAACATTGGCGCTTTGCCAGTAAGGTAGCGGTAGCCAGAAATTATGTCGTCGGCATCGTCGTCAACAATCACGTAATAGTCAAGATTGTCGGCAACTTCGGACCAAAGCGTGCAACCATTCTCATCGTCGTTGAACGTTGTCTTTGAATAATTATCCCACAAGATACCGAATCCCGCCGTTGACCAAATAAACGGAATAACCGCATCGGTGTTTGTCTGCACAAGTTTCTCGGAGTGTCCACGGTAATTTAAAATACCGCTTTGGTTTTGTCCCAAACCATAAATAGCTTCGCCATCGGCAAGCGTGAATGTTTGTCCAATACTAAACGAATTTTCACCATTCTTTTCATTTATGTATGGTGTAAAATTGGCAAAACCTTTTTCCGAAACGATTTCTTTTCCGTCGTTTTTGTAGGTTATTGCTCCAGTTTTCGCATCGATTTTTACGCTCAATTCCGTTGACTCTATAAGAACGTATTTTGATCGCTCAACAGTTCGGAACGACACTTGTTCCAATGAATCAACCACGACCATCAAACTTTTTTTCTCCAACGTACCGTTCAGCGGACATTTTTGCACACGAACCACGTCATCTTTATAAAATTGCACCTGCACGATGCACGAATCGGTCTTGACTTGCACACCATTTTGAATTTCAGTTACTTCGGGACTTGAACAGCTGAACAAGCCGATGACTGCAACGAGAAAGAGGATACATATTTTTTTCATACGATTAAAGATTCTTTACAATTTATTGTTTTTGTAAAGAACGTGATTTTTTTCGTTTTCGCAAAGAAATAGTTGCTTTTTAGTAAAAAAAATGTTTTCTCTTTGATACAATATTGTTTAAATATGTTTTTAATGCTATTCTATAATCACTTTAAATGATTTTGTGCCGACTTTAACAAAATAAATGCCATTTGTTTTTACCGAGAACTCTGTTGTTGCATAGTCTTGTGGATTAGCAACGTATAGAATTCGTTTGCCTTCGGCGTTGTACACCGCAAATTCCTCGTTTCTGTCCTGACACACGAATATTGTATGATTTGCCGCATATACTTTCGTTTGGGGCAGCACATTGTCTATAGCTACAATAAGGGCTTCTTTGAATTCTTTTATAGCTTCTTCGAGACGACGAACCTGAATGTCAATGTTTTGCTCCGAAGGATTTTCTTTATTGGCAACAGTTTCGGCTGAATTACGTGCATTATTCAAATTCATATATTCTATGATAGGATATTGCCCGGGATTACTTCCCACACTGGCATTATCAAGCAATTGAGTAGCTTCTGCAATAAGTTCGAGCAGTTCGGCAAGCGTTGTCGTTCTTTGATTGACAGATGACTTAAATTTTTGAATTGCTTCGTTGAGTGCCACAGTTTGCTGGTTTATATCATTTTGATTTCTTGTGTTTTCAAAAACTTCGTTCGCTGTTTGTATGGCATTACTGAATACATCGACGGCCGATTGCGGATATTGTCCGACTTCGTCGCCTATATTTCCTTCTGCCGCAAGTATAGTGGCTCTTGCCGAAGAAATAGCTTCAGCCAACTTCGTTTTATCTAATTGTTTCAAATTGTTTATTGCGTTTTGAAGTTTTGTCGTCGCCTGATTTACAATATTCTGATTTTCTATGTACAAATTACGGTCAACCGACTTGGCTTCGTTGAGAGCTGTTTTCATTGATGCCCACGTATTTGCTTCGTAATCGCTTTCTTGTAGTTTTTCCGCAGAATTTATCGCATTATCCAATTCCACATACGACGCTTTTATTAGTTCTGTGTAACTTGCCGTAATAGTCACATTGGCTGTAACGTTGGTAAATGTTCCAATCCAACCGTCAAACGTATATCCATCGCGTGAAGGATTGTCGGGTGCGGTAGCGTTTTGACCGTATGAAACCGTTTCTTCCTTGAGCGTCGTACCGTCAAAGTCTGTAAATGTTACGGTGAACGTCTTGATTTGGAAAATGGCGGTGATAGTCATTTCCTCCGTAACGACAGAAAAATCAGAATCCCATTCAACAAACGTATATCCTGTTTTCGTCGGTTCCGTTGGTGCGGTTGCCGATTTTCCGTAGGTAATTGTTTGTGTAGAAATAGTTTCTCCGTCAACGACAAAAGTCACCGTGAATGTTTTGACAACCAGATTATTCGTGGCGGAAATCAGAGCATTTGCCGCATTGTCAATAATGCTTTG
>JAGCOW010000083.1 GCA_017642535.1 Bacteroidales bacterium
CATCGTATGACCACATATATCCTTGTTCTACCAGTTTTTGAACAAGAGCTTTCTTTTCCTGAAGTTTATCCATCTTGTCTTAATTTTTACGCAAGATAATAATTTTTTCAGATTTTAGTATTTTTTCTATTTCCTCACATTCTGCACAAGACGGACAGATAGTCTGTAGAAGCGGTAGCCGTAGTAGTACGAAAATATGCCATACGTGCACATTAAATCATACGAGTTTTCTCCATAAACTTTCCCAGGGCCCGTGTGAATGGTGGCTTAGCCATAGTATGGAGAAAATCGTCTGGGCAACGTAAAATACAACTGCACCTAACAGTAACCAACGGAACTGCAACTGAAATGGTAGTGCAAATATTATCATAAGCATCGGACCGCAGATGTTTTGCACAGAGTAGTTGGTCAGTCCCAATCGACCGTAACACGACAAGGATTTTATAAGCCATTGGGGAAAGAATTTTGTGCAAAAAATAAACAGAATTGAATAGAAAATTGAGTCAGACAATGTCATAATAGACCAAAATGCGCCACCACATATCTGGTAAACAATCCTCATGGCAATGCTTATAGCGGCAAAAATGAGGACATTTCGTCCGTTGCACAATTCATCAATTCGTTCAATGAAACCGCTCCGTCCTAACGCATAGCCGAAAACAAAATACGAGAGCGTGACACTGATTCCGGGCAGAAACATACGCAAGTTCTCGATAAGCGAAGCCATATAAGAATAAGAAAGATACTCTTGCAGGGTGGTGTGGGCGGTATGTCGATCGCCAACAGAAACGCAGGGTAGTGTAGGCGGCATTTCGCATAATGATGAAGAAACTTACCCCAAACAGAATACAGAAAATCGTCCGACATCGGTCTTCAAACACCGTGAGCAGTCCTTGGCGAAGGTGTTCGTCACCAGCAGAATAGTACCCGAAATCAATCGACGGATTGTAGAAATTATACAATTGTGCCACGTGCACCATCAAAATCCCAAACAAAGCAAACGCCCTGAGTGCATCAATGGAAGTTATTCGTTTTGAGCTATTTAGACTCATATTGTTTTTATCCGATTATTGTAGAACGAGTTTTATAATTCGTCAATCTTCACAATTCCGTGCATTACCGCATAAATTGTGAGATGTCCGAGCGAACGGGAACCTAATTTTTCGGAGATATTGTTGCGGTGGAATGCCACGGTTGCCATCGTAATGTGCAGTTTTTCAGCGATTTCCTTATTGAAATATCCCAAAACCACATATTTCAGCACTTCCTGTTCGCGAGACGACAATTCTGTTGAAACTGCACCGCCTCCATGCTTTTGTTCAAGATTGGCGTGTCCGTGTGGATGCCCCATCTGGTGCAGGGAAAGCAGTTCTTTGAGCAAAGAATTTTCTGGCTGCGAAATGTTGAGCGTCCTAAAACCGTTTTCTTTCATCAGTTTTCCGTCGCCTTCGCACAATACGATGGTTTTTCGCTTTAACGGGACGAAAAATTCCATGTTGTTAAAAACAATGCCCGAACTTGCAAAATAATGTACAATTTCGTCGGATTGATTGTCTTGCAATTGCTGAATGGAAGAATAAATCTGTACTTCGACTTGCGGGATAATGTCAATGAGAATGGACTGCAACGCTATGCTGCTCAATGAGTTAGTATCGATTATCGCAATTCTGAAGTCCATTTCCTTTTATTTGACGGGCAAAGATACTAAAAAAGCCAAATTGAAAACTAATAATTATGTGAGTTGTTTCGTGTGCATCTGCCAAATAGTTTTGCAGCGTGAAAATTTTACTCACCATATTGATTCCGCTGTTGCAGGAAATTCCCAACGATACAATAATCGACATTATTGATACCGTGTCGGTTTCGGCAACGATGAAATCGTCAACAGCGTTGGACAATCAGGCGTTGGCGGCAACGTCGTTCAGATTGTCGGAGATTGAAAATCAGCAGATTAACTCGGTAAAAGACGTGTCGGTTTCGGTGCCGAATTTTTATCAGCCGAAATATGGTTCACGCATCACATCGTCAATCTACATACGTGGTTTCGGCTCGCGGATTGACCAGCCGGCAATGGGTCTGAACATCGACAATATTCCCGTGATGAACAAAAATGCCTTCGACTTTGATTTTTTCGACATTCGCCGAATCGACGTGCTCCGTGGGCCACAGGGAACGCTCTACGGAAGAAATTCCAACGGTGGCATAATGAACATTTACACGCTTTCGCCGCTTGCGTGGCAAGGGTTGCGTGTCCGTGCAGAATTTGACTCGGAACCGTCGTATAAGGCACAAGTTTCGTTTTACGAAAAGACAAAAAATAATTTTGGATATGCCGTCTCGGCGGCATTTTCGCACCACGACGGATTTTTCACCAATACCTATAACGATGCACAATGTGACAAAGGAAATTCTTTTTCCGCACGGACAAAATTTCATTGGTTGCCGAAAGATTCTCATTGGAATCTGAGTAACAGCTTGTCGTTCAATTACGTAAACGAAGGTGGATATGCCTATCACGTGTTTGACAATGTGCAAAATGAACTTAAAGCAATATCTTATAACGACACATGTAATTATAAGAGAGTCAGTTTAATAGATGGTTTTGTCGCACAGTATTCAGGAAAAAAACTCGATATTGCCTCGGCGACGAGTTTTCAGTTTTTGCACGATAAAATGTTGTTAGACAACGATTTTACTTCTCTTTCGTATTTCACGCTGAAACAGGAGCAGACGGAGTACGCTGTTACACAGGAACTGATTTTGAAACGGCACGACAAGACGAAAAAATGGCAATGGAATGCTGGCTTGTTTGCGTTTACCAAGCAACTTGCAATGGAAACGCCCGTAAAATTCAAACGCGACGGCATTGATAATCTGATACTTGCAAATGCGAACAAGGGAATCCACAGTGCTTTTCCGACCAACAACATTGAAATTGCCGACAGTTCGTTTTTGATTGACTGCAATTTCCAGATTCCAACCTACGGTGTGGCGTTGTTCCACGAATCGCAGTGGAATATAGGTCGATGGCGTTTCACGGCAGGCATCCGTGCCGATTTTGAATATGCTGCGATGGACTACGACGAGCAATGCGACATTCGCTATCGTTTTGATTTGACGATGTTGAATTTCAAGCAGTTACACTCAGATTTCACAGGAACGGAACATACAAAATCGTTTGTGGCACTGCCGAAAATTTCTGTTCAATATAATTTCGACAAGGGAAATTTATACGCCACCTTTGCCAACGGTCACAAGGCAGGCGGATTCAACACGCAGATTTTTTCCGACATAATGCAGTCGGTTATGATGACGCAGATGATGAGCGACTTGGGAGTTTCGTTCGCTGGAAAATCAGGCAAAACGCAAACAGCCCGTGACACAAAATACGAACCCGAAACGAACTATAATTTTGAAATTGGCGGCAAATTTCATTACAAAACATTCAGCACCGCCACCACGCTGTTTTGGATTGAAGGCGTGAACCAGCAAATTACCGTAATGCCCGAAGGCAGCGGCATTGGCAGAATGATGTCGAATGCTGGTCGCACACGAAGCATAGGAGTGGAGCACAGTAGCCGCTTTGAACCAGGAGATTGGTCGTTTTCGCTCGATGCTGGCTACACCGACGCACGTTTCCGCGACTATCAATACAACGACACTACAAATTATCGCGACAAGCACGTTCCGTATGCACCAACAGGAACTGTCGCCGTTTCGGCAAAATACACGTGGCAGTTGAATAAACAATGGATTGATAATATTTCGTTTGCCGTTCAAAATCAGACAATTGGCACAATTTATTGGAACGAAGACAATTCACTTTCGCAGTCACCGTATTCGTTGCTGTCGGCAAGTGTTACGTATAAGAAAAACAAAGTATCAATAAGTATTTTTAGTAAAAACATAACAAACACGAACTATCGAACTTTCTATTTCAAGTCAATTTCGAGAATGTTCTATTCCGAAGGAATACCGAGGACGGTAGGGGTGAAAATAATGATTAATGTATAATTCACAATGTATAATGCACAATTATAAAAATGAAATTTTGAGGTTTAACTTTTAATATTTTTAGTTTTATGAAACATTTACAATTTTTTGCAACTCTGCTTATTGCAGGAACAATGTTCACCGCATGTGGAAGTGAAGACAAGAAAAATGACGATCCTAAGCCAGTTGAAGCCGTAACGGCCGATTCGTTTCAAGGAACGTTTTCCGTTGGAAACAGCGACGGAACGACGTACACACAGGAAAATGTTGATGTGACATACGCTGTCACCGATACAGCCGGATTTGTATTGACGTTCAAGCAAGTGTCGTTTTCACCCAAAATGCCAGTGAAGATTGATATGGACATTCCAAATGTGACGTACGAAAACGAAAACGGTAAAATCACACTTTCGGGCAACGAAATCATTCCGTATGCTATGGGTGGCGAGTTCCCGAAATACACCATTACAAACCTTTCGGGAACGGTGAACGACGGTACTTTGTCGGTTTCTATGAATTGCGGAAGTTCACCAGTAACGTTCGAAGGAAGTAAAAAATAACTAAAACTTCTTACAATAAAGGCGGCTCTTTCGGGTCGCCTTTATTCTTCAACATCTTTTACCAATCGCACCGAAATTGCAACTTCCGGAGATAAGAAACTCGCTACAATTGTTATGATTGTTTCGCTGAACTTCACATGTTCAATGCCGTATTCGGAATACGAAGCGGAAAAATACTGTCCATTGTTCCGAATGACGCTTATTCCACGGCGGTAACCTGCAAGAGGCAGAAACACGGCTCCGTTTGCTTCCATTTTTTCCCATTCTTCGGCGGTATATTTACAATTTCTGAAATTATTATTTTCCAATCCGCCGGTAAACGTAACGCCATCGGGCAATGTCCAATCGTCGGGCAGGAGAATAAGACCTTTTACGCCGTTCACCGTTGCCGTGCCTCTCTTTTCACTATAATTGGGACGACTAACCAAAAGATATTCCCATTCCATAATGGTAGGCAAACGCCACAGTCCCGCTTCGTTTCCTCCGTTTGAAATAGGATTATAGACACCCCAGTCAATATTAGCCGAATTACCTGTTGCACCACCTTGGTAATAGTCGTTTTTTGCCGTGCTTGTATCGTAAGGTTGATATGCCTTAGCTCCGCTTTTCCAACCCGAAGTTCCCCAGCCGAACAAGTCTATCCAGCCATTGTAGGTGGGGGAGATATTTTCATTTTCGCAACGGACTCCGTCAACAAATACATTGCCCGTGTCTTGGGGTTGATTGGGATAGTATTGGGTAACTTTACATTTTCCAACAAAATTCCATTGATTTTCGGCAAAACGCCACGTGTTCGTACTTGCCTGATATTGCAGATTTCCCTGCGAAAAATATACTTTTTTGTCTTTTGCGACCGAAAAGGCCGCTTTTATAGCTCCGTTTTCTTTTATAGACAAAGGCGTTTCCTCAATAAACGAAAATGTAACTTCCTTATTCTCAGTGATTATGAAGCTTTGCACATCAGTTTGCGTTTTATAATATCCCGTAACCTCAAATTCGTCACCTTCGTCAAAAGTAATAACATCATCCATTGATTTTAGTTGTGATATAGATAGGGGAGTTGCAATAGGAAAAATGCCCATTGGTGAATTTTCCGACAACGAAACTTTTACCGAGGAAGATTGATTTTGTGTCGTTGCCACCAACACGTACACGCCCGCTTTGGCTTCAATTTTAAATGCGTGCTGACCTATGTTTATATTCTCGGAATAATGTGTAACCGCTTTTCCGTCAGTTGAATACAATGTGAGATTGAGATGCGCTGGTTTTGTCGCTGTTACTATAACGGTATTATTTCCAACTTGTTGCAAAAACCCTGCATTGTCAATTGTGGTAATGGCCGTTTCTTCAGATCCTTGTTGCTTGTTTTGTTGCAGAGTAATTGTATTATCAGGCGAATACAGCATTTTTGATTCTTTTGAAACGGTATTTTTTACTTGAATGCTGTCCATCGCCACATTGGCAGAAAACGTACAGGTGTAGTTGGTCTGGGCAAAAAGGGTAGAGCCGCCCAGCAAAAATGCAATTAGTATGTAGAAGTGTTTCATCGGTTGTTAAGTTTTCTTTTGTAAGACTACAAATATATGGAAAAAGTTGCAAAAAAAGAAGTTTTTTCGAACATTCCCAGTGTTTCAGCACCCGAACCTACTGAAATTTTTTTTTTATTTTCTGAATATTTTGTGATTTTGTTCGTTTTACTCAAAAAAGAATCTGTTATGAATGTACTAAGGAAATTTTTAGGTTTGGAAGAAATTAGTCAGACAAAGTTCACTTCTTTTTTGTTTGAAATTATTGCACTACTATTTCTCTACTGGTGTTCATTGGCTGTTACTGCCTTCTGTAACCCAACTGTTTGGGCCGCCGTCATCTTTATATATTGTATTGTTTTTTATATATCAACCATATTTTTTGACACAAATAAAATTCCTGCTATTACTGGATTTTCATTCGGTTTATTATGTACCACATTCACGTATTTATTAATTTTCGTGTTAGTTGGGGAAAATGGTGACGTAGGACTGTTTATTTTGGGATTCCCATTTACGCTATTAGTTTTTCACATCCTATCACGAACAATTACAAAATGTTTCGTAAAAACGAGCACTCTCACAAAATCATGTTTTTTTATTCCCATTATTATAGGATGTGTCATTGCCTTTGTAGCAGGTCATGAATTTAAGAAAGCGGCATCAACAATAGAAAAAACGCCGGTTGAGCAATACGAAACCCTACCGAATGATTTTATGACGGAACATATAGTTGGTATGCATTTCAAATACTATACAAAAACGTGTATATGGGACGGTTGGCGACCACCTGTCCACGAACCGCTGTTTGTTTTGGGCTTGTGGATGAACAAGATGAAAGACCCTTTGCAAGTAGCATCGTTGCGGGAAAGAGTCGAGCTTTACATTAAACTATATCCCAACAAACCTTATAAAATGAAATGCAGCTGCAACGGGTCAACTTGGCATACATATGAACTTGATGATTTGTGGAACGATTTACCACCAACAAAGTAAAAAACGCCCCACCGAAGCAGTGGAGCGTCTTTTATCCTTTCTATGTTACATCAAGCCTATTTTTCAAACAAAGGTTGCCATCCCTCGTCAGGTGCTTCGTTCAGTTTATCACGACCTAATAAATGAATTAAAGAACCCGTCATAGACGGATATAATACAAAATGATTGAAAACCCATATTGAGTAACCGTTACGAACCTTAAATACTTGATTATCTACCTTTACACCGTCTATAAATGATTTCGATTTGAAACGGTCTATTTCAAATACCATATCATCATTTTCACATTTCGCATACACTTTCCGACGTGAAAGATTACGTACAACACTTTTACCAGTAAAAGCAGTAAACAAACCCAATAAGACTGGAATCAACAATAATCCCCAAAAAACTTTTGAGGTTACTTTGCCAATTCTTGTAAAAATAACTACAAAAAGCAATTCAGCAAGTAAGTAACCATTTAATTTGAAATTTTTAAATAAATCCTTTATAAATTCCATAATACCACCTTTTTAGTTTCACAAATAAACGAAAAAGGGTACTATTTAGTACCCAATTCGCAGACTTTTTTTGAACACCTATTTACTTTTAATAGGCGTGAATGTCAATTCTTCAAGTCGTGAAAAAAAGTAAATTGAACCAACCACTGGTTTATTTTTTGATTTCACATATCTTTTACCAACTCCGTACACCATTCATTATATCTTTTTAGTAAATCTTCCATAGGAAAAAACGGTCCTTTTTCCGCCTCCTTAACCATCGCATTGAAGTCGTCAATGGTGATTTCTTGGCCTTCTTTTGGAAAAAGGAAATCAATTTCTTCTTTGGTTGCGATAGGGGCGTTTTTTGTTTTCATTGTCGTTTTATTTGATATTTTTCTCGTACCATTCATCAACTTCTTTAATAAACTGTTCTAATGGAATAAATTCACCTTTTTCTCTCTTATGTATTTCTGCACGAAATTCAGGAATGGTAAGTTTCTTACCGCACAAATAGACATATTCTTTTTTCTTTTTGCGTTTTACAGCCATAATACGTAATTTATTTAGCAAATATACAAAGAATAGTTTGTTTTCAAAATGACGAAATATTATGTTAAATAGAATATGTTGAATTATGAGTTAATAATTAAGAACAGGAATGTTGTGCGCGTATTATGAGCGAATTTTATTGAAAAAAGGGACTATATAATTATGACTGCTTTTCGATATTTGCTAAACGGACAATCAGAAACCGAGAATTTTTGAATGTTTTTGACCGCAAAAGTTTTATTCAAAAAAATCGCATTCTTTTCACCAGGCAAGGTAATTATTCAAATATCCTGAAAAATTTTTCCGAAAAAAATGGAGGATTTTTACGAATCAAAAGGCAATTGTCCAAAACGTTGAAATTTTTTGCAAAAATATGCAATGAGAAAAAAACATGAAATTTTGCCATAAAATCGCTACCAAAATATAATCGAAAAAAAAACATGAAAAATACGAGGTAACAGACCAAAAAAAAAGTCGTTTTTTGCAAACAACATTCAAAACCAAGCTAAACATTTACAAAAAACGCCTAAACCCCTCTCCAAACGACGAAAACCACTTTTGTCCTATAATTGATATTATGTTAAATAGCATATTGGAAGAAATCCTCCACCGGACATTAAATAAGACAAACTTTTAGAAAACGGAAAATTGTGAATCAGATCAAAATGTATTTTCTATCATCTTCATCCAACAACGTTGCTGTTCTTCTGTTCCTCCTTTTTGGTATCGGGAAATTCCTGAACGACAAGACGAAAATGTAAGTGTGAAATCTTTTTGTAACGTTACTGTTCCTTGGGGAGACCAAGAAAAATAATCGTCGCCTTCGACGGCCTGAATAATTGTGAGCGGATCCCACATTCGTTGATACGGGTCTTCGGGACAGTCAAGGTAAATTTGTTTAAGAGGATGTACGTCTATATGTGCCATCGTCTGTAAAATCTCGGTCTTTGTCCAATATAACGCGTTCCCGACCGCCTCTGGCGAATAAGACACAGGAATTTCTTTCGGAAGCAAATCAAAGAAAACTCGGGCAAAGCGACCACTTTGCATAATGTTGTACTCCCCTGTCTTGTCCGCCTCGTCAAACTTCCCTCCCATGACAATAATTCGCTTTATTTTCTTTGCAACCAACGAAACACCGTCAAGTTGACTATACTCGTCGGGCGACGATGTGAGAAGATTTGCCAAACTCGTCAGAAAGCCGATGGAAAGCACTGTGACAGAATTATCTGGTTGTGATGCAAGTATTTTGCGATATACTTTATAATCATCTTCAAATATCGTCTGCGAACGTGCGAACAAAGGAGAACCGTCAGCTCTCTTTTTTTCGGCAATATGTGCGTAGTCGGTGAAAATCTGTGGATTTTCCACACCATTACGGCACAATCCTATTGGAATATCAGGAAATCCGAAATATGTGTTCAGCACGTCGGCAAATACGGCATTCTGCTCTCCTATTCTATCAACTACAATTCCTAACAACTTGGCTCTGCCCTGTCGCATATAAGAATATGCCATACAGATGGTCGCCACGTCGTCGGTGGAACTGCCCAAATCGGTATCGATTATGATAGATTCAAACATAGAGGAGAAATCTTTTTTACAAATATAAAACTATCGCACAAGACGGACTGAAAGCCCACTGTAGCGGTTGCAGCCACTCGTGCACACGTATCTGCTACCAAAACCTAGACAGTAAGGAAAGTAGCGGTCGAAAGCCGAAGCCGAACTCGACCAATAGTGGCCGTCGGAATCAACTCCTAACATATCCGCACCGTCACGGCCGCCAGCAGCAGGAAAAAAAATACTTTTTCCATTCTTTTTGCTCTTCACTCTATATCCCCATACTCCTTTCTTTTTTGTCCACTTCCACGTGCAATTATCAATCAATTCTTGAAAATTCGCCTCAGTCGGGAGTCTCCCACTTTTTAATGCCTCATCAAACGTATAATAGTCACCATATTCTGTTGGTGATTTTGCCCCGACGTTGCACGTTGCCCATTTTACACTTAAACCCAAATCTACAAACCCTTCGTCTTTGGGTTTAAGTTTAAAAGAAACCAAAATCAAGCTCAACAAAACGAAGAGAATATCTATTCTTAAAATCCGTTTCATAGCGATTATATTACTTCAAATTCAGCGACATTGTCTTGGGATATGTCACTGTGTATGAAAGTTTTAGGTCTTTCTTCTCCGACGGCTTCAAGTCAAGATTCCAAGTCGCGATGCTCTTGTCGTCCAACGTGGCTCCAACATATACTTGATTAGTAACCGTTATGTTTGACGAAGCAGGAACAGGAATATTGTCTTGAATTTCAATTTTCACGTTAGTTGACTTGTTGTTTCTCACAGAAATGTTCCACGCAACGGTTTGTTTGTAGTTCTTCCCTACCGTCGATTTCTTGTTGAACTCGTCCGACAACGTGCGTTCCACCATAATACCCTTGTCTTGTCCCAGTGAAAGTTGCAGAGTATCAGTTGTTTGTGCGATGTTCAAATAAGACGTTCCCACAAATTTCCCACCCAAATACAGCGTAACCTCTCCCGAAAGGAAGTTATATTTTGCAAAATCGGTGATTTTTGCCAGCAGATACGCATTTCTGTCAAGTTTTGGCACACAACGATACACGTATTCGGCAGGTAATTTATTGGTATTTATTGTAAGCATTGCGTCGTTTTGCTGCGATTTCACGCTAAAAAGCTCATCAATGGCAAATTCTATTGTAGTCATTTTCTCATCGGTAGTCGTGCGTATGCCTCGTGCGACGTTTGAAGAATAAGCCATTTTCGTTGCCGCTGCCGCATCTTCCATCTCCATATCGTAATTTACACTTTCAGCAGCCGCCATTTTCAAGTTCGCCTTGGAATAACGCACTTGTGGCTGGTGTTCACGCAAAATCCACTTGCTGAGCGTCGGCACGGTGCCGTTCTGCGTCGGATTTCCCGTCGAGAGCGTCACTTTCACATTGTCCCAGTCGTAACCCGATGATTGATACACTTTTGCCTTGTACGCCATGGAAATGTCTTTGTTCACGTCTTCCACGCGAGCTTCGTAGAACGGTGTCCAATACGCACAATTCACATAATACGACATGCCCAACTTGATTGTCTGTGCCTTGTTAGACGAAACGGTCACAGTCACCTCGCCTTTTGTGCGATTGCGGTACGGAGCAAGTTCCGCGTTGATTCCCGACAATTCAGTGTTGAGTTCTGCGATAGATTTGTCGGTTTTGCGAATGTTTTCCTTCAATTTCAACATTTCCGACTGATAGTATTTCAGCACCTTGTCCAACTCCACCGTACTGAGATTTGAGTTTGCTCCTTTGATTTCGCGGTTTGCGTTGAGAATCTCTATCTCGTTGGCATACACGTCTTTCGTATATTTAAGGACAGCGATTTTGTCTTCCAAATCCTGTTTGATTTTCGTCAGACTGTCGCCTTTGGGCGTTCTATCCTGCGTAACTCTGTACGACACATTATTTATTACGAAATCTCCCAAACCTTCCAACTGAATGGATTCCTCGTTAATAGAGGTCGGAAGGTCGCTCAGCGTTACGGTGCTTACACCAGAAGGGATTTTTGCATCGGCAACGCACGACAGCGATGCACCGCTCAGATAAATTGTCACGTCCTTGATTTTCGTCGGAACTGTCACGTTTGTGGCAAAAGTGTATCCGAATGTAAACAACAAAAGGGATACGAGGATTTCAAATCTTTTCATACTAATAATTTTTAATTCAATTCCTTAACGACAAATGTATGAACTTTGTTGTGTCGGCAAACGACAAATCCAATAAGTTTTCAACATATTGTTATTGTTTGTATTTAGTGAATATGTTTTTCCCTATACAGCTTACTACTCTATTTGAATAGATTACTTTTGTTTCGTAAATTTTTGTTTATGAATCCTTATCTTATTGCAGCAATTGTCATCGGATATTTCGGGTTGCTTATACTTATTTCGCACTTGACGTCTCGCAAAGCTACAAACGACACGTTTTTCACTGGAAATCGAAAATCGCCTTGGTTTGTCGTTGCCTACGGCATGATTGGCGCCTCGTTGTCGGGTGTGACGTTTATGTCGGTGCCAGGATATGTGCAGACAACACAGTTTACATACTTTGGCGTAGTGATTGGCTATATATTTGGTTATCTTGCAATTGCGTTCATTCTTCTACCGCTTTACTATAAGTTAAATCTCACATCTATTTATACATATTTGGACAAACGTTTTGGTACAAATTCGCAGAAAACGGGCGCGGCATTCTTCATTCTTTCGCGCATTATGGGTTCGGCGTTACGTATGTATTTGGTAGTCTTTATCTTATACGAATTTGTATTCAAATATATCGGCGTGCCGTTTTGGGTTTTGGCATTGTGTTTTATTGTGTTGATTTTGATTTACACCTTTAAAGGAGGCATTAAGACGGTGATTTGGACCGACACGCTGCAAACTACGTTTATGTTGCTTTCAACCATAATTACTGTGATTTATTTATTGAAAGCAATGGATATTTCGCTGTTTGATATGTTAAAACAGGCATCCGAACAAGGTTACACAAAGTTGTACGAAAGCGACTGGCGTTCCAACAATTTCTTTTGGAAACAAGTCTTGAGCGGGGCGTTCATTACTATCGCAATGACTGGTCTCGACCAGGATATGATGCAGAAAAACTTGACTTGCAAATCGTTACGAGGTGCACAAAAGAATATGTTGAGTTTTAGTTTCTCGCTGTTGATTGTAAACTTCCTTTTCCTTGCTTTGGGCGTGGCATTGCTGTTTTACGCAAATCAAACGGGTTTTGTGCTTCCCGAAAAATCCGACAGCATCTTCCCTGCCGTAGCGTTCCAGTTAAATTCATTCACGTGCATCGTCTTCGTGATTGGGTTGGTTGCTGCTGGTTATTCCAGTGCTGACGGCACCCTCACTTCGCTCACCACCACGTTTTGTTTCGACATTCTCAACTTCGACAAGGACACAAAACATACGGAAGAACAAAAAACAAAAATTCGCAAATGCGTGCATATAGGATTTGCCGTTCTATACTTTGCTATCATAATCATTTTCAGACCATTCCATAACGATTCTTTAATAAAAACTTTATTCGACATAGCCGGATACACCTATGGTCCGCTACTTGGTTTGTTTGTATTCGGACTATTTGTAAAAAATCGACAACCGAACGACAAGATTGTTCCTTTCATTGCAATCCTCTCTCCTATACTGAGTTATCTCATAAACATCTATTCCGAGGAATTGCTGTTTGGTTACAAATTCGGGTTTGAAATAATGATTCTCAATGGGTTGATAACATTTATCGGGTTGCTTATCTTCAATAAAAAAACGGAATAACATGACGCAAAAAAAAGGTATAATCGAATTGGTTGCCGTGGTGGTGGAATTCTGCTCCACGCTGGAATCGACGGACAAAATGACGAAAAAGGAATTTATTGAACGAACCCATAAACTTCTGTCGCTTTTGTATATGAAAACTGCCGTGCTATCGGCGAATTCCGAGGCAGATGACTTCTGCGAAAAATTTGTTACGGAGAAAGACTGGGAAATGATTCGAAGTGCCGTCGAGGCAAAGCTCGGCAGTCACGACCATTATATAAACATTACCGAACCTGACAATTTTACCAGCGGTGACAGCGTTGAAACCTGCCTATCGGAATGTTTTGCCGACATATACCAAGATGCACGAAACTTCGCCGAACAATGCAAAGACACATCAGACGAAGGTTTGGAGGCCGCTGCCGCAGAGTTTTTTATGAATTTCAAACTCTATTGGGGCACGCGTGCTTTGGCACTTATGAGCGAGTTTCACAACCTTTTGTATGCATCCGACACGACAATCGACAAAGACGAGTAATGAAGGTCTATCCCGAAATAGTATCTCTTGAAAACGAAGAATTGACGAACGACCCTACGCAGTCGTTCAACGGGCAGATTACGGTAATTTCCGACCTTAAAAAAGTTGACGAGGCTGTTGCGTATTTGTCGAAATGCAGTGTGATAGGTTTCGACACGGAAACTCGGCCTACGTTCACGAAAAACCACAAAAATACCGTCGCTCTCCTTCAACTGAGCGATGAAAAACGCGCTTTTTTATTTCGTCTCAAACTCATTGGGCTACCGACCTCGCTTGTACAAATTTTGACAAATGAAGCCATTTGTAAAGTTGGCGTTGCCGTACACGATGACATTAAAGCATTACAAGAAATAAGAGTATTTACTCCAAAGAATTTCATAGACTTACAAGCAATAGCAAAATCGTTACATATAGAGGCGATGGGACTACGTAAACTAACCCCTATCGCATTGGGATTCAAAATCTCCAAACGACAACAGTTGTCAAATTGGGAGAACATTTTTCTTTCAAAGGCGCAGCGACTATATGCCGCCACCGACGCTTGGGTTAGCTTACGTATTTATCAGGAATTACAACCATATACAACATTATGATACACATTACATTACGAAACGGTAAAGAACAAAGTGTAAAACGGCTACACCCTTGGATTTTCTCCGGAGCAATCGCAAAAATGTCGGGTGAACCAGAAGAAGGCGACTTGGTAAAAGTATTTTCTGCCGACGGCGAATTTCTGGCAATCGGACATTACCAGAAATCATCAATTGCCGTACGTATATTGAGTTTTAACGACATTACAATCGACCAAAATTTTTGGAACGAACGCATTGCATCAGCGTTCAACTATCGCAAACAATTAGGATTGGTAAACAATTCAGAAACAACATGTTACCGTCTCGTTCACGGCGAAGGCGACAACCTTTCGGGACTGGTGATTGACTACTACAACGGAACAGCCGTGGTGCAATGCCATTCGGTGGGAATGTATAAGAACCTTGATTGCATTGTTGAAGCCCTGAAACAAACTATGGGCGAACAACTTACGGCAATTTACAACAAAAGCGAAGGCACACTCCCCTTCAAGGCAGGTGTAGAAAATGCCGACGGACTTTTGTGGGGCGAGATTAAGACGGAAAACGCCCTGGAATACGGCAATTCATTCTTCATTGACTGGATTCAGGGACAAAAGACAGGATTTTTCATAGACCAACGCGAAAATCGTCGTTTGGTGGAACAGTATGCCAAAGGCAAATCGGTGTTGAACACGTTTTGCTACACAGGCGGTTTTTCTGTGTATGCCCTTCGTGGTGGAGCCAAAAACGTCGTTTCCGTTGACTGCTCGGCACGTGCCATAGAGTTGACCGACAGAACGGTGGCAATGAATTTTCCCAATGCTGCCCACACGTCGGTTGTGAGCGACACGTTCAAATACCTTGACAATAACAAAGATGAATTCGACCTCATAATCCTTGACCCTCCTGCATTTGCAAAACACGGAAAGGTTCTCAATAATGCCCTTCAAGGATATAAACGTCTGAATATGAAGGCAATAGAACAAATCAAAAAAGGCGGAATCTTATTCACATTCTCCTGTTCGCAAGCGGTAAGTAAAGAAGAATTCAGGAAATCGGTGTTTGCGGCTGCTGCCAACACAAAACGCAACGTGCGCATTCTGCACCAACTCACCCAACCTGCAGACCACCCTATCAGCATTTACCATCCTGAAGGTGAATATCTGAAGGGATTGGTGCTTGAGGTGGAATAATTTCTCTGCGGTTATTTACCAATAGTTTATAGTTCTTGTCTCTATTTTATAATCCGCACCAGAAACAGTGAATTGACACGTATCACATTCATCACCCTCCTTAGAATATATCTTTTTGAAACGCTTTGTCCAATTTTTATTGTCATCTCGTTCAAGGATTATGAATTGTTGTTCCTCTTCACGTTTTGTGCCCTCGCCTTCCCATTTTACAAATATTTTTACAAGTTCTCCGTCGTCGTTATAGGTATATTCAGATGTTTCCACACCTTCAACACCATATATGTTTTCTGTTTTAACAAAGCCATTGGCATCGTATGCATATTCATGCACCACAAAAACATCATCGCCGTAATCCCATATAGTATCCTTTGTTTCAAGAATCTTGTCGCCATCCATCTTTGTCACACAGGATTTCAAAGTATATTGCGACACATACTTTACAAAGTGTCCGTCGGCATCGTACTCCAAAGAAAAACTCGGCTCATAACGATACTTAGGATTTTGCAATGAATCAGTATATGTTTCAATTATCTTGTAATTCTTAACTCTACCGAAAAAGTTGTACATTCTCAAATCCTGTGTGAGAAAACGACTTTGCAGTGCTTCCTGTTCGGTTGCTTGTTCCACAGGTTCTTCCGCAATGGCTTGCTGAACTGTATTACTGTCAACTACGGCAGAATCTTCGTTTGAAGCATTCGGCGACTTCCCATTTGAAGAACAACCAGCCAAAACACTTGCCGTTAAAGCAATGATTGTAAACAAATAAAATTTCTTTTTCATTGTTTTTACGCTAAAATTAAACAATCAACTATACATTTTTGTTTATAATTATCAACATATAAAAAGCACTGTCTTTTGAGGTTATTGTTTTAATTATTGTATCGTGGTCGATTTGACATTGTAAAAATCACATTTGTAGAAAAAGGAATGATAATGGTGTGATATTTAGCGTCCACGTCATTTTCCATACATTCATCCTCATTGATTATATGACTATATGTAATGATTTTTTCAGTGAAATTTATACAGAGTCTCGTTATATCCTCGGCAATACCAGAAGAACTTGCATTGCTATAGCGATTTGATACAATAAAATCAGTTCCATTAAACGAATACTCATATCCCCAATTACCATATCGTCCGTGGTTGTAGTCAATGATTAATTTTTTCTGCGAAACACCTATGCTTAATTCTGGTGCAAAATAAACACCTCCGTTTTCCTCCCCTGAATCAAGAAAATCAAGGTTTTGGGTAATTATCTTATACCCGAAACCTGTGTTTTTTACTAACAAAACTCCTCGTGGATTACGATTATATGTTTTTGTACTGTCAAAATCGTCTTTTTCAAAGTATTGTGGAGAATTTCCTTTTACAAAAATCAAGGAATACGTGCTATCATTCTCTACCCAAGCCGATTCGTTGTTTTCCAACCTTTCTATGACTATATCATTTACCACATTGTATCCCAAGTTGTTAAGATGTGTTTCCAAATCGGATAGCGTTTTATATTGACCATTAATTATTCTTTGATCAGTTCTTATTCCAAGAAAAGCCATTAGTGATTTATCCCAGTCACAATCAGGCCAATAAATCGTATCAGTCCCTTCTGTTTCATAAATTTCTCTAAACTTATATAATTCTGTACCTATATCATAGACCTTTAGCTCTCTTTTTTCTTGAGCAAAAACGGAGGTGAAAGTTACTATCCCAACAATAAATACAAAGAGTCTTTTAATCATAACATAGCAAAGATAAAAAAAAATTTTCGTCATTCCCTTGAAACTGAGCGGTGGATAATAATTTGTACTTGGCATAATCTCCTCCTTTTTAAAACTCTATCTTCGGCAATGTTATCTTCACAGGAACTTTTTTCCCTTCAATCTCGTATGGAGTAATGTTTGGCAAAGTTTTGAATGCGTTACCGATTGCCTGTAATTCTTCTGTCATTGTAGCAATATAAAAATCCTTATAGCCCGAAGCAAAATTTAATTTAAACCTTGTTATTTCATCGCCAATAAAGTTGCTTCGTTCAACATAAACAATTTTTCCTTCTTCGTTTATAATAACATTCAGCGTTACGGATTTTTCCATCAACGACTGCGGTTTGGTAATCTTTCCACATACGTTGTCAATCATTGTCATATATTCTTTTTCTCGTTGATTGTCAATTTTATTTATATCGTATATTTTTTTGGAAAAATCGAATCCTCCGATTTGTACACCTTGGAATAAAATGAATATAGAATCTTTCGTATTGACAGGCTCGTCTTTATAAGGAGATTTTGCAGGGGTGTATTTTATGTTTTTTACTGCTTCTATGACTTCGCTTGCCGAAGAACTACAGACATCCGTAGTATCAGTATCTATTGAAATATTATACACGTTTCCTTTTTTGGAGACTAAATACTTTATGAGAAAAAGTTTGTTCCATACGCTGTCATAGACCGGAGTAGTCGGCAAGACACAAATTTGGGACACTGATTCGGAAACAACATTGTTCTCCTTTATTTTTGCACTATTTCTTCCTAAATTGTAATAAATTGTATCATAAAATGAATTTTTATAACACCAATCTAAGTTGTTATTATGACTTCTTGGAACTAATTCACGATATGGCCATTTCTGTTCCCACCTCTTATCTTGAATCTCTTTTTTTATATGCTCTTTGAACTCATATTTTTCTGATGAGGATTGGTATGGTTTAAAGTCATCCTTATACGTCCGTAGAAACTCTTGCTTAGACTTCCCGTTTATTGACGTAATCCTATACTTAAACGACGAAGTGGGCAAAAACAACACGTGTGGTATGTAATAAAACTCAACAGGACTTTCCTTGTCTCCGTTACTTACTATATATTCATTCGTTCCTTTCCTGCGTATCACATATTTTGTGTCGTAGGTGACTATGTCACTTGACCCTAATCTATGTGGATACACAACAGGACGGTTCAGTTCCGAGAACTCTATGGGAAGGACTTCCTTACGACCGTACAATAAATCACTTCCATAACCAAACAAAGAGTTTGAAATTTGTCTTTGAATCAATGATTCATTGGGAATATCCTGTATTAAAAAAGAACGACTACGTATGTTTTTGTATATGTTAAAATTATATTGTGCGTAGTTGTTGTCGCAAGACTTGCACCATCGGAATATCCGCATCCAATAATATTTATAGAGTTGAACGGTTTCACCTTTGCGTATTCCTAAATATTTGTATGAAAACAAATAATCGACCCAACTACTTTCGTACATGGCTGGATAACGTGTTTCATCAACAACATCTATGAAATCAGTATCTTCCCAATCTCCTACATCCATATTACGCCAATGAAAAGCAAGAAAATATATGTCCTTTGTCTCCCCATATTTGGGTAAGTCACTAATAGGAATCGTTTTATACGGCCTTACTAAAATAGATATTGCAAATTCGGCGTGCCACAGAAACAACACAGTATACCTGCAACTTACTTTTTGTGGCGTATGGATAGTTGGTGACGCATCCTCGTAAAGTTCATATTTAGGAAATACCTTCGCTATCGAAACGGTAGTATCAACTGCTAACTGAACTGTGTACAATTTGTCATATTCATCAACCATCAAAACTCCACTTCTTTGCCTGTGTGCAAGAGACGTAAGAGCAAGGTTTAGCAATAATATGAGAAGAATGAGTTTTTTCATAAGGTAAAAATGATTTTAAAACTCAATATTCGGAAGTATTATCTTTATGGGGACTTTTTTCCCGTCAATTTCGTATGGAGTAAATTTGGGCATTGTTTTTATAATGCCAAAAATTTCTTGTATATTATATTCTTCACTAAAGGCATTTAATTCTGCAAAAACAACCTCACCTTCTTCATCAACGTATATTTGAAGAAATGAGACCATACGTTCCTTTGTTTGATATCTTAAAAGAATTGATTGCAATTTACTGATTGCAGCAACGTGTTCTTCCTGTAGTTCTAATAACTTTATATCACTGATATTCTTATAATTATCTAAGTCGGTAACTTCTTTAAACTTCTGTATGTGAATAAACCATGGAAATGGTATGAAATAACGAATGGGGACTGCATGTCCATTCATTTTTCCTGGCTTACAAGGCGGCAGTTTACGAATAAATTGCTTAAATGCTTTTTCCAATCCTTCATCAACATCCCACAGAATACAACCGTCCTTAAAAAAATGAGAAGAAACGCCACAATCAGATGCTTTTCCAGATGGGTAAATGTATATATTGGTCATGAAACCAAAATTCTTAAATTCTTTTATAGAATTTAGTTCTATTTCTGAAATTGGATACGTAAAATTTTTTGAAGTATATACTATCAAATCTGTTTCACCCCCTTCAAAAACGGGACGTTCTTCTACGTACAAATAATTATAAGCTGATTCACAACATTCCATACAGAAAGTTTCTACAGAGTCTTTGGGAGAATATCTATAATTAGCCAAAGAATTAGAATATAAACTATCAGTAAATAAAAATACTATTATGCCAAGATACAATCGTTTCATATTTTAAAAATATCACATGTTACTTTTTCAAATTCATCGTTTTATTTGTCTAGTTAGACATTGTCCAATTTTTTGGGAAGGGTACAAATGTTTTGTTTCCTGAAATATAAAACAACAATGAAAACCGTAAGACCAAGAATTATTGATAAAAATTGCATACCTAACCAAAAATCATTGAAAATAGTTATCTTTCCATCACATTCACCACCACAACCACATCTATAACAACGATAATTAAAGCCATACATCCATGCCCCTAATCCAAGATATTCACTACAAATTTCATTCTGATTTATTATTTCACTATGATGTCTTATAGTTGGAAAGAATAATAAAAATAAAACATATAAATATTTATCTATATTACTTAAAGCCTTTCTCCTTCGATTATACAAGACAACCGAAATTATAACAAAAAACATGACACTTATATAATCATTTTCAAATAATACACCTGTTGGTAGTAAAAAGTAACTTACAGGGAAAAAAAGTAATAAAATACTTACTTGTGAGACCAGATATGCATAAAAAACGCCAATAATAAACACCGAAAACCAGATACCTTCATCATTTAATATTTTGAAATGAACAAGACTATAGTATGCAATTGAATACATAACAATACAAAAGCCCAAAAGGATTACTGAGTTTGTGGCCTATTGGTCAAAATGAGACCTGAAAGAGACAAGAAAATTGTCTAATGGTCAAAATGAGACCTGGATTTTTGTTTGTTGTAAAAATATTGGTCAATAAATTTCATACGATTGCGTTTTGATAAGCCATTATGGACGCGTATCTTTGTCTTTAAGTCAGTAAATAGAGCTTCTATGGCATTATTTGTGTTTGGCAGATGAATTTCCGGATAATCGTAGAAAGTCCACAGCAAAGGCATATTTCTTTTGATGCTCAGATAGGCACTGCGTAGGCGTTGGTGAGTATATCGTGTTTTCCCCGTTTTGGGTTCGAGGCTTCGTTCTTTCAGAAAATCCTTCCATTTCTCCATCCATTCGTAAAATGCCCCTACAAACGATTCCTTATCGGTATGACAAAGCTGTAAAACCAAGTGTAATAGTTCCTTTGAAGCCTGAAGTTCCGGCTTGCTCGTGAGATAAAATTTTACTGTCTTTACTTGATGGAACTGACAGAGTTGTACCTTATATTTGGACAACATAGTTGGCAGTCCCTTTAGTCCGTCACAGACTATTCCGTGTATTTTGAACTCGTTGTCTTCCAACCACTCAACACCCTCCTTATAATCGAAAAGAGTCTCTTTCTTTGACAAGAATTTACGCCATAGTATCTTCTTCCTATTAGCGTCTTTGAAAACCAAAACACCAAATTTACGTCCCCAATACGTGGCATCCATCAATACCACCACACTTTTGTCCTTGGACACAATACGTTTGTTATGGACTCGCAAGAAATACCTTTGTATCGTACTAACTGAGATATGGTGGGTTTCTGACAATTGATGTAGTGTTTGTTTTCCACAGGTATATTCCTCGTACAAACTTTCTGGGGAC
>JAGCOW010000001.1 GCA_017642535.1 Bacteroidales bacterium
CCATTCTCGCGACCCTTTTTTATCGTGTTGTTCGACCCACAATGAAAGCATTTTTTTTGTCATAAATGTTTTGACTGCTATAATACAAATAAAAATCAACAACTTACAAGGATTCCAGGTCTCTTTTTGCGACTTAAGCCAGAATATTTACGATTTTAGATTTATGAATTACGAATGAAAAATTTGAAAAATTGAGTGGATTTGAGGATTTGAAAATTCGATGTTCATATAGAATCGCGCCATGTCACGATTGTACAATGTTTTTTTAGGATAATTTTCTTTTTATGAAAATTGCGGACATTAAGCAGCAAAATTTTCGAACGAAAATGGAATATAAATCCATTTAGTTTAGAAAATTTTACCATTCTTGTTTCTAGACAGAATGTCATATTTGGAACAGTAGATAAATTTTTTGTTTATTTTCTGTACGAGATATTACATATTTGATTATCTTTGCAGCAAAAAATTGAACGATGTCAAGCAACTTATTAAAGCAGTTTGGGAATGTGCCTGTAAGCAGTGCAACGCTAAACGACATATTAGGCGGTTACTCTTCTCCGGCAATGAAAGTTCAACTTGCAGAAAAGAATGGTGAACTGATTAGCTTGAAAAGAGGATTGTATATGGTTTCTCCAGAAGATACGGGGAAAAATATTTCGTTGGGACTTGTTGCAAACCATATTTACGGTCCATCGTATGTTTCGCTCGAATATGCCTTGCGCCATTATGGACTTATTCCCGAAGCGGTATATACTATCACATCTATAACTACACGCCATACGCGGACTTTTGAAAATTCACTGGGCCGTTTTTCGTACCGTTGTGTGCAGGCGGACTGGTTTCCTATTGGCGTGACTACTGATGTCGAAAATGGTGCGCGTTATATGATTGCAACACCCGAAAAGGCTCTGTGTGATACACTTTTGCATTTGAGCGGATTGCCATTGAGGTCGATTTCAGGACTTGAAGTGGCTCTCGAAGAGGATTTACGAATTGACATTGATGAAATTCGTGGCTTTGATACGAAAATAGTCCGCGAGTGTGCCGCTTGCGGAATTAAGTCAACATTATTTGCCAACCTATTAAAAATTATTGAACGATGACCTTGTTTGACGAGATGGTTGCACAGTATGCACCACAAAATCCAGTGGAAAAACTTAATGCTCAGCACGAAGTTATGCAACAGATTGTGCTTGCAGGATTGCAGAGAGGCGGATTTTTCGCCCACGCAGCATTTTATGGTGGTACTTGCCTTAGAATTTTTCACGGACTGAGAAGATTTTCCGAGGATATGGATTTTTCTCTTGTAGAGAAGAATCCTAATGTACATTTGGATGAATATTTTCCTAGCATTGTCGAGGAGTTCAAGATTACGGGAAGGGAAGTTGACATAACAAAACGAGATAAGAAAACTTTCGGAAAGATTGAATCGGCTTTTCTAAAGGACAATACAGAAATATACAATATGGCTTTTCGCACCGAGAAGCAAATAAAAATCAAGATTGAACTCGACACCGACCCGCCACTTCGCTTCGACACAGAGCAGAAGCAAGTGATGGCACCGTATGCATTTAATGTAAGGTGTGTTTCGTTGCCATGCCTTTATGCGGGCAAAATGCACGCACTTGTTTTCCGCAATTGGAAGACAAGGGTAAAGGGGCGCGACTGGTACGATTTTGAGTGGTATGTACGAAATGGCATAGAACTCGATTATAATCATCTGCACGAAAGAATAAAGGAATTCAACGGAAAATCGCTTGATAAAGAAGAGTTTATTGCATTGCTAAATGAGCGTTTGTCATCAACGAGCATCAGCCTCGTCAAGCAAGATGTTGAGCGGTTTGTGCGGAATCCGCGCGAGTTGGATTTCTGGTCGAACGACTATTTTTTGGAGCTTGCAAAAAAAATTCGCTTCAAGCAGGCAACCGTTTAAAAATCTCTGCGTTATTTGGGTGTATGCGAAAAGAAAAGTTGGACATAAACAATGCCGGCGATGCAATGAAAATCGTGGAAGGCTGTGTAAAGAACGACAGGCAATGCCAGCAGATTCTTTACAACCAGACATTTACAAAAATGATTGGTGCCTGCCTTCGCTACTCGTCAAACTACGACGAAGCAATGGATTTCGTGCAGGACGGCTACATTAAGGTGTTCAACAAGATTGGAAGCTACAAGCCTACAGGTTCTTTGGTATCGTGGATAAAGCATGTTATTGTGAATAATCTGATTGACTCGTTGCGCAGGTCGAAACAGCAGTTTGCCGAAATAGAGGAGGAACGCACCGACTATACCGATGATAGCGATGAGGAATTGGAGCGCATAGCGCAAAACGACAAGAATGCGGCGCGGTTAGTGGAACTTCTGCAAAAGTTGACGCCAGCATACAGAATGGTGTTCAACATGTTTGTCGTTGAAGAGCTTTCGCATCAGGAAATAGCCGAGAGGTTGGGCATTTCGGTGGGGACATCGAAGTCGAACCTTGCAAAGGCAAAAATGAGACTGAAACAGATGTTTATAGATAAATACGGTGAAAATGAGTAATTTAAAGAAAATATTATCCGAATACGAGGGTGAATTTAATCCCAACGGCTGGGCTCAGCTCGAAAAGCGTCTGCCTAAGCCGACATTTATGCAGAGGTTCGGCAAATATATTGTCGGAGGAGCTGCAGGTGCATTGGTTGTTGCCGGCGTACTTGTGGCTGTGCTGTGGAATAATGATGAAAAACCTTCAACAGATGAACCTATTGCCAAAGCCGAAATTGCAAATGCCGTACAGGAAAGCACTGGTAATGAAAATGCTGTTTCTGTTTTCGACCAGACCTCTATGCCAAGTGCAGAAATTTCTGAGCCTATGCAAACCGCAACTGCTACTGATGTCGCTGAAACCAAAACCACAGAAATCGCCGAATTGATGGTAGAAAACGAACCTGCAAAACAGTCGGAGCCAGCTGTCAGCAACGAAAAGCAAGATGTTGCATCAAACAATCAGGACAATCAGCCACAGCAGACCCCTAAGACAATTACAGAACCATCGTTCTCGGTATCGTGCGACAAGCGCTGTACGCCAGCAACGGCAAAGTTTGTAGCTGTTGGTGTTGATGCCGATTGTGAAGTAGTATGGGATTTTGGCAACGGAAAGCAGGGTAATGGCAGCAATGCAACCTGCGAATACCGCAAGAAAGGAACCTACACACCATCTGCATCGTTGTACCGTGGCGGAAAGTTGTTGAAAAAGACTAATCTCAATGCAATTACAATTGGCGAAACACCTACCGTTGATTTTTCGTGGAGATCAACCGACAACACCTATACATTCTACACAGGCAGGACGCTTAATTTGTCGTACAAATGGGAGATAGAGGACAAGTCGTTTACAGACAAGTCGGTTGAGCATGAATTTGTGCGCAGTGGCGATTATCCTATTAAGCTTGTTTTGACCGATGGTGAATGTTCGGCTAGTGCCACAAAGTCGGTGAAGGTGGTAATTTCGCATGTGTATTATGTTCCGAATGCCTTCATGCCCGATTCCGATGGCGTAAATTCGACATTCGGTCCGATAGGCGAGGATATGGATTTCAAGACATATAGTTTTGGTATAACAAATTCGAGGGGAGATGTGGTGTTTACCTCAACTGACCCGTTGGTACAATGGAACGGCAAGGTGAACAATGTGGGAACCGATGTGGAATCCGGTGTTTACTACTGGATAATCAAGACGGTTGACCGTTATGGCAACAGCCAGACACGGAAAGGCACAGTAAACGTAATGAGGTAGAGTATTATGATTTTGCAGAAGGTCGCCGATGAAAATGGGCGACCTTTTGTTATGCGGATTGTTGATTTATGCAATCAATCTAAAATCGTAATTCGTAAATCGTAAATAATATTGTATTTTTGCACCTCAAAAAATTAAAAATTATGGTAAGAGTAAGATTTGCACCAAGTCCTACGGGACCGCTTCATATTGGCGGAGTTAGAACCGCATTGTACAACTATTTGTTTGCC
>JAGCOW010000084.1 GCA_017642535.1 Bacteroidales bacterium
GTCCCCAGAAAGTTTGTACGAGGAATATACCTGTGGAAAACAAACACTACATCAATTGTCAGAAACCCACCATATCTCAGTTAGTACGATACAAAGGTATTTCTTGCGAGTCCATAACAAACGTATTGTGTCCAAGGACAAGGGTGTGGTGGTATTGATGGATGCCACGTATTGGGGGCGTAAATTTGGCGTTTTGGTTTTCAAGGATGCTTATAGGGGAAAAATACTATGGCGTAAATTTTTGTCAAAGAAAGAGACCCTTTCCGATTATAAGGAGGGGGTTGACTGGCTGGAAGACAACGGGTTCAAAATATACGGAATAGTCTGCGACGGACTAAAGGGACTGCCTACCATGTTGTCCAGATATAAGGTACAACTCTGTCAGTTCCATCAAGTAAAGACAGTAAAATTTTATCTTACGAGCAAACCGGAACTTCAAGCATCAAAAGAACTATTACACTTGGTTTTACAGCTTTGTCATACAGACAAGGAATCGTTTGTAGGGACATTTCACGAATGGATGGATAAATGGAATGATTTTCTGAAAGAACGAAGCATCGAACCCAAAACTGGGAAAACACGATATACCCACCAACGTCTACGTAGTGCATATCTGAGCATCAAAAGGAATATGCCTTTGTTGTGGACTTTCTACGATTATCCTGAATGTCATTTGCCAAACACAAATAATGCCATAGAAGCTCTTTTCACCGACTTAAAAACGAAGATACGCGTTCATAATGGCTTATCAAAACGCAATCGTATGAAATTTATTGACCAATATTTTTACAACAAACATAAATATAGGTCTCATTTTGACCATTAGACACTTTTTTATCTTTTTCAGGTCTCATTTTGACCAATAGGCCAAAATTTGCGGACGCATTCTATGCATCCCTACAATATTTAATGTTTGCTATGACACTCGTGATTGCACGTTAATTGACTATCAACAAGAGTTCCTTGTGAATAAGCATTAACAACATCGTTTACATTCCCTTGACAGCCGCGAATAACCGAAATGCCATTGTTTGCAAGAACATTTACAGCACCATCGCCCATATTTCCCGCCAACATCATTGTTACACCCATATCCTTTAATATAACTGCAACGCCCGATTTACAACCACACCCTTGTGATGACGGCAATTCCGTTTTATTAATGATATTCTTATTCTCATCTAATTCAAAAATTGTGAAATACGCACAATGTCCGAAATGACTATCAACATGACCATCTAATGTAGGAACTGCTACTTTCATTTTGTTATTATTTTATTGACGCAAAATTAATAAAAACCGTTAGAACACAAAATTAAGTGCGGCGGCAAATTGCAAACCTCGTAGGTTCAAGTTCTCCGAAAAAGGTAGTATGTATGTCATCTTGGTGTCAAACAACATAAAATTGTTCTTAAACACTTCAATTCCAATTGCAGGGCTGACATACACGTTTTTAAGTGAACTTTTTTCGCCCGTATATCCCAGATAACCAATATTGTAACCCGAATACAAATTGAGGAATTTCCGTCCTCCACGACCTAAATGACGAGAATAGAAATCTTGTCCGAAACTGAAGTTGAAAATGTCGGAGTACATTAGAGAATCGTTTTGTGGAACGTCAACGGCCTTGAACGCACCAACGGTCACGTATGATTTTCCCTTGGTAAAAAGATATTTCAACATATATCCGTTATAATATTCCGCAGAGATACCTGCTTTAGGATTTTCCGGCATAAAAATGCTGTATTCGAATCCTGGCATATTCACAAACTTGATTTTCTGTGTCTCGCTCGGCGTAGTCGGTTCACGCATCAATGTAATGCCAAGCACGACGGTTCCGTTTTTAGAGTCCAATTCTCGTATGTCGTTCTCGCATTCCCGTATCTTACCTTTATCTTCGGCAATGCGGTCCTGCAATAGTTCACGCCGCGACTCGGTTTCTGCTGTAAGCAGAGATTCGTTACGATCATTTATTTTCGTTTGCAATTCATTGATTCTATTGGTCTTAGCATTCTTTTCCTGTGGGATGTATCTTGTTGTCTCACTCAACGTAATGGTTTGACAATTCCATTCGTTTAATTTGTTTTTAAACTCTGCAAATTGAGCTTTTGACATAACCAACGTATATCGTATTTCATAGTAATTCTTGGTTTTTCGCTCTATGCTTATGGAATTTTGTTCCAGGAATTGTTCGAATTTCGGCGACACTTTTTCAAAATTTGGCGTGTAGGTTTCAACCGAAGCGTCAATATACGTGCTGTCGGAACCATTTGGGACAAACGTACTAGAAGAAAGAGGCTCACAAGGATAAGAAGGAGCAAAGCCGTCGTCATCGATTTCGATTTGTGCAAATGCACCACTTGATAGTATTGCAAACGTTGTAATGCAAAGGGAAAAAGTCTTTAGTTTCATTTTTGTAGTTTTTAAGTTAATATTCCCCTATTTGGGGTAGGGTAAAGATAGATAATTCTTGTGTTGTAACGAAATATTATTACGAAAAAATACAACTCATAACCAATTACGAGTTGCATTTTCAAAGCGTTGTCCTATAGGGATTCGAACCCCAACTAACAGATCCAGAGTCTGCTGTGCTACCATTACACAATAGGACAAAGAAAAAGACCTCACTTTTGCGAGGTCTTTGAGATTGTTTCAATTATTCAGCAACAACTTCAAAAGGAACGTTTACAACAACGCCTTTGTAAAGTGTGATTTTGCAAGAATAAGAGCCAAGTTCCTTGATAGAAGAATCTTTCAAAGCTATTTTGTGACGATCAACCTCGAAACCAGCTTTTGCAAGAGCTTCTGAAACTTGAATTGCATTGACTGAACCAAAGATTTTGCCTGTTGCACTTGCTTTTGTAGCAATTGTAAGAGAAGAAACTGCTTCCAATTTTGCAGCCAATTCCATTGCTTCGTTCTTGATTTTTTCTTCCTTGTGTGCACGTTGCTTCATTGTTTCTGCATGTTGTTTCTTTGCAGAAGCAGTAGCCATAATAGCAAAACCTTGAGGAATAAGATAATTTGCACCGTAACCATTCTTAACAGTTACAACGTCGTTTTTAAGTCCTAAATTAGGAACGTCTTTTATCAATATAATTTCCATGTTCGCTACTATTTTAACAAGTCAGTTACATAAGGTAATAAGGCAAGGTGACGAGCACGCTTGATTGCAGTTGCAACTTTTTTCTGATATTTGATTGAAGTACCAGTGATACGACGAGGAAGGATTTTTCCTTGTTCGTTAAGGAATTTCTTCAAATATTCAGGATCTTTGTAATCAATGTATTTGATGCCTAATTTTCTGAATCGGCAATACTTTTTCTTTTTAACATCCACTGATGGAGGAGTCAAGTATCTAATTTCTGATTGTGCTTGTGCCATAACTATACGTTTTTAGAAGATTCTTGAACATTATTTCTTTTCTTTTCTGCATAGGCGATTGCATGTTTGTTCATCTTTACTACAAGACTACGCAACACACGTTCGTCACGTTTGAATGCAACAGAAAGCTTGTCAACCGACTCGCTATCTGCTTTAAACTCATAAAGGTAGTAAAAACCAGAGCTTTTCTTTTGAATTGGATAAGCCAACTTCTTTAAGCCCCAATTTTCTGAATGAATGATTTCAGCACCCATACCCTTTATAAGCTGTTCATACTTCTTAACCGATTCCTCTGCCTGTGCTTCAGACAAAACGGGAGTTAAAATGAAAACGGTTTCATACTGATTTACCATAACAGCTAATTTTGTTTAATTGTTAATAATTTTTTTTGCGGGGCAAAAGTAATCAAAATCTTGAGTTTATCAATATATTGAATAAATTTTTTCAAGAGTTTTTTTTAAAATCATTCTTTCTCTCTTGTTTTCCCGAAAAAGTTTATATTTTTGCATTGCTTTTAGCAAAAAGCGATTCGGTCAGGAAAGTTGGGTGAGTGGCTGAAACCAACAGTTTGCTAAACTGTCGAACGGGTTACCGTTCCGGGGGTTCGAATCCCCCACTTTCCGCAAAACAAAAAAGCACGCTGGTTAGCGTGCTTTTTTATTTACCGTATCAGAATAAAATTCCTGTATTCAAACAGTCGGTAGCCCGTAATCTTCTCGAAAAGGAACAATATCTTATCACGAAACGTCATTTTTATTTTTGACTCGTCAATGTTCACTTTCCAATTCAATTGCGAAATTCGTTCTTGCATAGCAGCAGGATGCGTGCCTTCAAACTTTTTCACTGCATCTACCTCGTCAAAATTAAACGCAACGATAGGTGCAGAATCATCAATGTCGTCGTGATACAATTTGGCAAAATTCTGATTCTTCTTGCTCATAATTTCTGGCGGACGAACCCAGCCATAATGATTTACGTATGCATTGACAGGTGCAACCTTCAGTTTCTTGTCGTTTTTTCTGAAACCTTGTGCATCGCCGTAGGAACGAATTGCCTTGTCGTTACGGATAATTCTGATTTCTTGTCTGTACCACTGACGATTGATGCCAATGTAATCATACGTACCCCAAAAGTGGCGATATTTGAACAGCAAGCCTTCCACTTCGGTGTCGTTCAGATATTTTTCCATTGCCGCCTTGATTTCGCTATGATATTCTTCGTGAATAACCTCATCGGCTTGCAAGTAAAAACACCAGTCATATTCGGCAGGAATTGCGTCAAACGCCTTATTTGTCTCTACCGCCAGGACTTTCCCTCCTTTTTGCAAGGATTTATCCCACACTGTGTCGAAAATTTCAATCTTGGGACTTCCGATTGACTCCAACAACTCGCGCGTCGTATCGTCGCTATCGCAATCGCCAAGTGCAATAATAAATTTATCGCACAATGGCAAAATCGACAAGATTGATTCCTTTATCGGATAATAGAATTTCGCAGCATTTTTTACGATTGTAAAACCACAAACTTTCATTGTCTTCAAATTATCTCATCAATAAAACATTACCAAATTTCGTTTTCTTACCGTTTCCGGCATCAAAACCTTCCCATACTTGACCGTCAAGGAACGTAGCTTCCATCTTCCAGATATACATATCGGATTTCATCATCTTTCCGTCACAACGTCCGTCCCAACTGCCCACAAACACACCGTCCTCAACTTCATCGGAATACCATACAAGGTTACCCCATCGGTCGTAAACCGATACCTGACACGTCTTCAAGTTATAACCTTTCGGTTGGAAGGTACGAACTCCGTGTGCCGGATTTGACGGTGAAAATGCCGACGGCATATACAAGCTCGACGTAATATTTATAAAGATACATTCCTTATACATATCTTTACAACCGAATGAATTTTCAACCGTCAATATCGGACAGTTATAACCATATACGTAATCGGCTTCTCTGATTGGGAAATTACGTTTTTCATACGGTACTTTCTCATCTATCAGATTTTCATCCTCGCCAATATGACCATAATTCCAATACAAAGTATATGGAACTTCTTCAGCAACTCGTTCACCATCAACCGTTACATACACGATAGAATCTTGTAGCGTGCTATCTTGTAACTCAATCACATTGATAGCTCCTGGCAACGACCACGTATAACTTGCTTTTGGCGTGTTGGCAATTCTCACAATCAATGTGTCGGCACCCTGACAACCAGCCCACGTTTGTTCAAACACCACAAGGGTATCCATTCCCGACTTGCTCCAATCAACATATCGTACCGACGATGACATTGCGTCTTTCGAGTAATTTAGATTGCCGCCAGAAACCGACCAGAAATACGTACTTGTAGAATTATACTGCGTATAATAATTCTCGGTTGCTCCCACACATACTGAATCGGAACCAAAAATCTTGGTTTGTGCAGCAGGAGCTAAAGTAAGTTCTACCGTCGTGCTATCACTGTGGCAACCTGTTTCGGTATTCAAATCGAATACTACGAAACGATATGTTCCCACTGGCAAATCATTTTGTTGGGAATCAAATTCATAGCGTTGTCCTTGTGCCACCGCTGGACGAATGCCGTCCATACTAAGCCACGTAATATTCGGCGTTCCGAATGCGAACAACGGTTCTATTTCCTCACCCTGACAAATTACTTTCGACAATACGATTGGTTGTCGTGCCTTTGCATTTGTCATAACCTTAATCGTGTCCATAACACTTGGACAATACGACCCTTTAAGTTCGTTCTTAACGAAGTACTGAGCACGAACAGTATAATTGGTACTTGTCGTTGTTGCCGACGACATTGTTACATAATCCGACAACAACAGCGTGCCGTCATTTTGTACCGTCTTATTTCCTGGGAAAATGTTCCATTCCACATAACTATTGGCTTCGCTCGGCGTTACAACTGTCGTCAACGGTTTCTCCTCGTCGTATTCACATCGTTTCAAGACAGCAAGTTCCTCATCGTCAATAGCAATAGAAATCGTTGGCTGAGCAATCACTTCCGCCGTAACTTCGGCAACTTCGCTCCTACAGCCGCTCTTCTCACGGACAACATAATATGTCTGATCGCTTGTCACATCTGGAACAGAGAAATTATAACCCTGACCTTCAAACGTGTTCAGTGTAGCATCGGAATACCACAAATCACGAGGTCCGTTGGATGCCAAGTTCGCAGTCGAGTTGTAGCAAACCATATCGCCAGTAACAATTGGTTTTTCAGGACTTTCAACTACGACAAACGAAGCGATTGCATACTGACCAAGACAACCATTTTGTTTTTGACGGACATAATAACGTTGCGTGCCCGATTGCGTAATCATATGCGTATAGGTATTTCCCGTCGCCAATTCCGACGTCGTATCCATTGAAGCATACCAAATAACACTTATTCCGTCTTGTTCTGCAACCGAAAGAATATGTTCCGTATCGTAATCACACGACGTTGGGTTCGTTTGAACAATTGGCACATTCGGCAACGCTTTCACTTCATACATTGTTTCTTGAGTGGCACTTTCACATCCATTCACCGTTTGCGACGCATAATACCAATACGTTCCCGGAGCACTTACAGGAGGATTAAATGATGCTGATTTGCTCAATATTCCCGTTGCATCAAGATTTGCATACCAAGTAATGGAAGCGCCATCCTCCGCCGTTGCCTGTAATTCGCCACGCACACCTGCTTCACAGACTGAAGTGCCTTGGGTAACAGGTTTTTCAGGAATCGGTTTTATTTCATACTCAAACGCAACAGCTTCGGAAGAGCAACCATCAACAACGTTCGTCGCCCACACAAAATGAGTGCCTACGTCCACCCTATTCGGAATATAAGTTCTTCCCTCTTCATCAAAACTATCATACGGAGCCGCAGGTTCTTCTTCGTGCCATCTGATAGTACCCGTTCCAACGCCTGTCAAAGTCGGATTCATTTCATACTGACAGACCGTATTTGTGGTTGCCGAAACGACAGGTGGCTGCGGTTTCTTCACCTCAACGGTAACTTTTACACGCTTGCTTTCACAGGTTACCATACGAGAATAATCATGATCAACCTGATATTTCGGTAGTACCGTTCCCATTATAGGACTCCATACCCATAAATTCACCGGAATCATTTCGTTACTTTCCGAAATCCAATATGTGTATGTTCCCGATTGAGTTTTATCAATTGTCGGAACAAATATACCATCACGTTCAGAGGTAATCAACTCACCTCCGATTTCATCAGAATACATATTAAACGTAGAATAACCTTCCTCACGAGAACCATTCGTCCACTCTCCATAAAATGCCTGAATTTCAGGTGTTTCCTCATAGTTACAAATAGGTTCGTCAGGTTGTACCACTATCGGTTTCGGAACAGGGCAATCAACAATAGACACTTTTGCTTCGGATTTCTCACTTTCGCAACCATTCACTGTCGCAGTAACAAAATACGACTTATTGGTTACCACGTCCCCTCTGTCCCCTGTAGCAAAACCTTGCTCATCATTGCCATTCCACGTATGTTTCACAACTCCATTGGCATCATACCACGTCGTTCCTTCATGATAATCACTATAATATGCATACAAAACAACAGGTTCATTCATTTCGGTTAATGATGCAAAGTCATATGTTTCTGGTTTTTCTACAAATTGAACGGTAAAATCTTCCGTAATCGTATTCTTACAAGATTTTCCGTCAACATAAGTATATGCAATCTCGTATGTATTGGTTGTTTCACCAAATGCCGAAGGATTGATTACACCATTCGACGAAATTCCGTTGTTTTCTTCGCCGTTCAACGTCCACGTGCCACTGCCAGCCCCATTGGTATGGTAGTTTACATTTGTCTTCCATACAACATCACCTCCATCGTAACAAGCAAGTTTCTTGTTACTTTCAAGGAACGTGATTTCTGGTAATGGATTCACAACAACAGAAACCTCGGCTTTCGGACTTTCGCACTGCAACTGCGACAGGTCGTCGGTAGCAAGGTAGCTTACATAGAATGTATGTGTCTGAGCATCGTTAGTCGGCACTGTTACGGTATAGTTCGATTCTGTGCCACGATAAAGTTCTGTCGTGCCGTCATACCAAATCCAGGTTGTTGCAGCAACCGAAGTTGAAGCAGTAAGTTCCTGCGAACCATCACCACCCTGACAAACCTCCTTGCCTTGTGTGGCAGGTGCTGGGAACGGACAATCACTAATTGTCACCGTTACGGGAACTTTCTCGCTTTCGCAACCTTGAACCGTCTGCGACAAATTGTAATTTGACGTGTGAGCTTGTGACGGATTATCGTCTGTTGTCCATTGTGTACTGTTCGAAACAACAACGCCGTTAGCATACCAATTCGCCGTTCCAAGCAACTCCAAGAATTGTGCGCTAAGGATTACCGGGTCTGGTTGCGAAGTCAAACCTGCATAATCATTGGCAGACGGAATTTCCGGATATTCAACCGTGACGGTCAATTCTTCATAATTCGTACAATTCGTATTTTGGTCGGTGTAGGTGTAACGAACGTTGTACGAAGCGTCAACCTGACCATTCTGTTTAGAGTTGAAGATACCATAACTTGACACTACAGCCGCATTGTTTTCAACCGACCAATCACCAGCAGTCATCATTGTTCCGTTCACCGTTGCCGACATTTGGTAATCGCCAAGTTCGTAACAGATTGCGTTATCGACAGGAGTAATCGTAACTGAAGGCAATTCATTAATTGTAACCGTAACCTCGGTAAGCGGACTCGGACATTGTTCCTGCGTGGTCGGTTCCGTTGCAAGATACCCAACATAGAATGTGGTTACTCCAGCCGTTGCCGTTGAAACTCCTGAAGTATATGTACTTGCCGTTCCCGCAGTCAGTTCCGTTTTATTTGCGTCGTACCAAATCCATTTGTCGGCAGGAACGGTCGTCGTTGTTGGCAATGAAGCCGTTAAATCGTCTATACTGGTTGCGTTCTTACAAGCAACGGCAGAAACAACGTCAGGTTTCGCAAACGGACAACTTACAATCTGCACGGTCGTCGTTGCACGTTCGCTTTCGCAACCATTGACAACCTGCGTCAAATAATAGGTAGATGTATGTTCCGTTGCAGGGTCATCGCCTGTTTTCCACGTATTGCCTGTAACTGGCGTATTTGAATTTGCCGCATACCAACGAACTTCGGAATAACTTGCTTCCAACGAATTATCGTCAGCTGCAAGTTCCACCTCTATCGGTTTTGAAACGATACCAAGCCAACCATTCGATGATGGCTGATTTGGATATTCAACATTAAATTCTTCAGAAGCCGTGAACGTACAATTATTATCGTCAACATACGTATATTGCAACGTATAAGTTCCATCCATCTTTCCAGCCGAAGTCAGGTCAATTACGCCAGACTGAGCGTCAACAGAAAGTTTGTCGTCAACAACCGACCACGTACCAGCTGTTGAAACGACAGAATTTATCGTTCCCGTTGCCGTGTATGTTCCGTCGGCATAGCAGAGATAATCAATCTGATTTATAGACACTTGCGGCAAATCATTCACCGTAACCGTAACTGGCGTTGGAACAGACCAACAATCTTTGTTTGCATCGTATTCAGCCACATAATAAGTAAACACACCTGCCGATGCTGTCGAAACGGTTGTGGCATAACTGTCAGCATCGTCTTGTAACACGGCCGTTATTGCCTGGTCGCTAAACCACGACAATTTTCTTGTATCGCCGGCATTCGTTGCCGTCAAGGTAATAGCACCATCGTCGCCCACACATAATTTCTTACTTTCGGCAATTGGCGATTTTGCGGAACAATTAGAAAGAACCAATGTTGCCAACGTACTGTCGCTGTAACAAGCATTGCCGTTTATGGTTCTATATTCCTTTACAAAATATGAATACTGGCCTTCCGTAGTTTCGGGGCTTTCGTAAGAATTTCCTGTTTCCAATTGAGTACGTGCTTCATCTTGCCAAATCAACTCGTCTGTTGCCACGTTTGCTGTTGCAGTCATAGTCGTCACATCAAGCAAAACGCCGAAGTCATCAATTGTCACAGTTTTAGGATTCGGTGCATCAACAGTCGGAGCAAGCACTTTAACAACCTCAAGATTGTGCGTTGCGGAATTTTGGCAACCAAATGCGTCAGTATATGTGTACGTAATCGCATTTGCACCGACAGCAGCCGTGGCAGGATTAAATTCTGCCGAAGAAGCACCGCTTGTACCGACAAACTTAAAGTTTGCAGCCGTTGTTGTTGCCGGTTCAACCGCCAACGTTACCGCATCTGTATTATAACAGATTTCTGTCGGGTTTGTGTTTGCAAACTTCACATCTGGCAATTCGTGAATTGTAACAACCGTTTCAGCCGATTTCTGACAAGAATTTCCATCGGTGTACATCAACGTAATAGTATATGTTCCCGCACCATTTGAAGTCGGAAGTGTTCCATCGGTTCCGATTGTTCCATTATCGACGGAATATTCGAAAGTTCCTGTCGTAAGCGACGGCGTCATCGTAACGTCTGCACTATTTTCACCACTTGCACACACGTCGGTCTTACTTGGAGTTATGGTTATTTCTGGCAAAGCATACACGCTCATCGTCAGCGTTGCCACATTCGACGCACAATTTGCCTCGCTGGTAAACTGATAAGTCACATCGTAATCGCCAGCACTGTGAGAACTTGGCACGAACGATGCAGATGTCTTTGATTCATCGGTAACATTCGTCCACTGGAACGTACCATTCAAATCAGAAGGTTCTATTGTTGCCGTAATCGTTTGTGCAGTTGTTTCTGAAATACAATTTCCAGCTTTTGCCGTTGAAAGCGAAACTACAGGAATAGGATTGACCGTAATCGTCACATCTTCCGATGTTCCCGTACAACCGCTTGCATCTTCAACCGAAACTTGTAACGTATATGTGCCGGCATCGGCCGATGCCAAGAAGGTAGGAGCAGCCATAGTCGTAGAGTTCAAGTTTGTGGCAGCGGTACCCGACCACGTTTGTGACTTAAATTCCTGAGATAACGAAACATTTACTGCCGTTCCCTTACAAACAGAAGCATTCGACAATACAATTTCAGGAACAAGTTTGTCCTTCACTACAACCGACAATTCGGCTTGCTCGCTCTCGCAACCGTCAACTACCTGACTTACATAATATTTCGTCGTGCCGACGCTTGCTGTTGACGGTACAGGTCCTGTTGTAGAAGGAGTTTCCGTACCTGTCGTGCCGTACCAAAGAGGATTAGCCACGCCGACCAACGACAACGGTTCGGTAACATCGGCATTCAAGCAATAAGAAATTGTTGTCACTTGCGGTTTGTCTGGTTTTGCAACAATCGTAAAATCTTTTGTCGCTTCTTTTGATTTACAAGAGTGACCGTCGGTATAGACATACGAAACAGTCAACGGACCGGCAGCATTTGCACTTCCGTCAATTGTAGCGGTTGTATCCGTAACTTTCGTCGCATTAGTCCATTCTCCTACGCCATTACCACTGCCTGTAGTGACTTCTTTAAGCAAACGAACACCGCGTCCATATCCTCGATTGTATTCATAAATAAAACTTGTTTTATTACTACGTAATCCAAAATAGCAAGCTGAAGCCCCACTTGTAGTACTTGACCAATAAGATCCATCATCTCTAATATATTGTACGGTTGTGCCAGCCAACGTACAAGAAGTTGGAAGGAATAATGCCCCGTTTGCTTCCATTTTCTTCCATTCATCGTACGTATATTCGTTGATTGTCTTAAAATATTCATCGCCATTACCCGATGAAAATCCTGGGTTAAATGTAATACCAGTTGGCAATTCCCAATTATCTGGTAAGATTATTACCCCATTAACATTGTTGACACAAGCGACCGCAACTAAATTATCCGCATTTGGTCTTCCAGATCGTAGATATTCCCATTCAGCCATAGTCGGCGTTCTCCAAAGTCCTGCCTTATTTCCGCCATTTGAAATCGCATTATAAATCCCCCAATCGGCATTAGCATAATCCCCAGTCATATTATTTCCTGCAGAACCTCCTAAATAATAGTCGTCACTAAAACCACCCAAATCATATGGTTGATATTTATTAGCTCCCGAACCAGACCAACCACTTGTTCCCCAACCAAACAAATCAACCCAACCATCATATGATGCCGATTTATTTGAGTTTCCTTGTTCTATAATGGTAAATTGTTCTTCTGCAAATCTCCACGTGTTCGTACTTGCTTGATATTGCAAATTACCAGGAGCAAATTTTGCTTTTTGTGTTGGACCTACCGAGAAATAATATTTATCTGCACTAGAACTATTTACATTTGCTTTCACTTCCAATTCCGCATCGGAGCAAACGAAATCCTTGTCGGCAGACAGTGTTACCGTCGGCAATGCGTATGTCGTAACAGTTGTAAATACTGTCGAAGAACAAGAATTTGCCCTATCTGTTACGGTCAATTCCAAGGTATAATCTGTATCGGCGGTAACTTCGGCATTGAATGTAGGATTATCCAACGATGTGCTGTTCAATTTTGTAGCACCGTCGCCCGCCCACGCATACGAGTACGTTGATGTTCCGTTGTTCGTCGGCGTCAATTCCAAATCGGATTCGGAGCAAACCGTATATGTTGCAGCAAGCGACACCGAAGGATTTTCGGCTACCGTGACAGTCGCCGTTTGCGTATTCACGCAATACGGAGCCGTAGTACCCTTGAGTTTCACCGTAACCGTATATTCGCCAGCCGTCGTCAAATCGCTCAGAACGCCAGCAGCCGTAATCGTGCCTTTGTCTGTTTCAAACGAAAGCGTTCCCGCACCCGCTGTAACATAACTGCTCACGTCAATCGCATCGCTGCCAGCACACACGCTTGGGATAGAAACGATGGACAAATCAGGTGTTTCCAAATCAACCACCTCCACGCTGGTGGCAGTCGCCGTCATTTCACAACCATTATCGTCGGTCAACGAAGTGAGCTTATACACGCCACCCGCCGGATTAGTAATAGTAAATGTGTTTTCAGTTGAAGTATTTGCTCCTGTCACATTTTCGGTAAATGTAAACGGAGCTTTACCAGCAGTAAACGTAATCACAACAGGAGTTTTCGACTCTGATTCAGGGCAGTAACTACCATCACCCGAAATCGTATATGCAGGACTTTCGTTTTGTGTGATTGTTTTTGCCTCGGTCGTGTAAGAACAGCCGTCAAGCGTGACAACGCAAGTGTATTCGCCAGATTCGGCATTTGTTACAGCCGACGTCGTTGCTGTTTCCACACCGTTTTTCAACCAAGAATAGGTGGCAGTGCTTACATCCACATCCGATGTCAGTGACAGTTTCACCGTTGAAGCATCACCACAATATGAATCAGCCGTTGATGCAATTGTCGCTTCTGGTTTCGCCTTTACAACCACCTCTATCTCAGCACGTTCACTCTCACATTCGTCAGATGCTTGAGAAACAAAATAACTCTTTGTTGTCACTGTTTCCGTACTCGGCACTACCGACGAAACCGACGTCGTTGCAGTTGCCGACTCATACCATTTCAACGTTCCCGTTGCTGTGGCGGTAAGTTCCGTAGCTGTTTCACCCTGACAATACGTTACAGGAGACGTAACACCCGGTTTTGCCAACGCACCCACAACAACGTCGATTTGTGCGAAATCACTCACACAATCATTTTCGGTATCAGTAACATAATATGTCGTTGTGCCTTCCTCCGTAACATCGGGAACAGGAGCACCCGACAATTCAACTTTAGCGTCATTATACCACGTAATATTTGTTCCTGTTGCCGACAATGCCGTCACATTGCTTTGATTCTTGCAATATGAAACGTCAGAAACATCAGGTTTCGCCGTTTCATTTACAGTTACGGTAACTTTAACCTTATCGCTTTCGCACGCACCTTTTTGAGAAACATAATAAGTATAAGTGCCAGCAGTTGTTTTAGTGATTTTGTTAGAAGCAAGACGAGTTGTCTGGTCATCTTCATACCAAATCAAGGTATTGGAACCCGTTTTTTCAGCCGTCAATGTTATTTCTTCGTTAACACAACCCGAAATTGGCGTTGCCGTAGGAGGATCGGGACATTGTACAGAACCACATTTAACGGAATTTACGACACGAATTTCATCTTGTCCATACACTTTTGCCGTAGCATAATTATTTATGTATGCTGCACAATCGTGAACAGTCGCATCGAATGTATATGAAACTTCGGCATTCGGAGCAATAGGACCTTGCACCGTCGGCCACGTGATTTTGTTCGTTCCTGCACTATACGTTCCACTACCTGAAACATTTGTAATGTTAGTCAACTCAGCTGGCAACTCGTCAGAGATGGCAATTTCGTATGCATAATCCAATTCTGAATGGAAATGCGTCAATGCCGAGTTTCCATTTCCATTACTATTTACGTACATACCAAAATTACCCGCAGCCGACGCACTCAATCCGCCCCAATCCTTCAATACGCTCGTCCAATCGTTTTCTTGGTCGTTGATGTACAAATAAAGATGGTCGCCACTCAACACAAATTTAAGAACTGGATCGGTATGACTACCAGGGAATTGAATGGCATCCTGCCATGATGTTCCCTCTCGTTTAACCAACGTACCATTATTATATAACTCATATCCAAAGTTGTTGTTTCCATCCTTGTTAATAAACAACTTCATACAAATACCTTGGAAATTAGTTGAGCCGGGTGTTCCACTTTGATAACGCATAACAAAATACAATTCTTGCGTTGAATACGGAGAACCGGTGAACGACAAGGTTACAGAACCATCCTTACCATACGCATAAGTTGGACCGAAGAAGAAAGCACCATTTCCATTCGTGTTCAGTTTCAAGGCACCATTAGAAACTGACGACATGGATCCAGAACCCAATTTCTTCCAATTCGACGTTGAAGAACAATCATCGTCAACCACTGTTCCCGTAGTATTGACATACTTCACTTCGTACGAAATCACATCGCCAATTGACGCCGTTTCCTGCGAAGCCGTCTTAAACAATGAATTTTGCGGTTCTATATATGGAGGCAAATCCGAACACGTTGTTTTCAATTCAACTGACGAAGAATCAGGAGAATCAGTATCGGAATAAATCCAAGCCGCATTTATGTAATAGGCATCCTCGGCATTCGGACAGCCAATATCATTAGCAACACACGAATATGCCAATTTACCACTTTCGCCCACAAGCATTTCTGGAATTGTCCATTTCACAATACCCGAATACGATGCTCCAGAAGGAGCTGCCGTATATGTCGCTTCAATGCCCAAAGCTTTCTTTGTAACAAATGCATCAAAACGCAATTCCTTCGGAATCGTATCGACAATAGTTACATTGTATGCTTCCTTACCTGGCAGTGGTCCGCGGCCTTGAATACGACGCCATGTATAACCATCAAACTCCTCAACCAATACACGGTCGAAGTTTGTAAGTCTTGAAATTGGCTGGCTACACGTATGACGGGAATAATTGTCAATTTCATATCCCAAATTATCATAATTTGCCCAACACGGAGAAATCAATGTAAATGTTTCACCTTGACCATCAATCGTTCCAGCAGTAATATCAGTTGAGAATGACCAGTCGTCCTTGACACGGTTTGTCAAATCAGATGCTGGGTTTGACGCCAAACGAGCACGAATGAAACCAGGACCCCACACTCCTTTGTGCAACAAATATTGGGAATCCAATTTGTCATACACGTGTGTTGAGGGAGCCATCAGCACGTCGGCAAACCGAATCATCAAACGCTGATTCCATTTTCCATAGGCATCTTCACCTTGCGGAATTTTTTGATATGCAAAAGTGATAGGTCCGCTCGACGGGTTATACCCATATTTATCAAGGTCATTTTGGTTATCAACCACAAACGTCCATCCTGTTGGATTCGTCGTTGCGTTGTACAAACCTTGAGCCGCCGCATCAAACATGAAATACGAAACGCGGTAGTTATTCATATTAATATATGCCTCGTACGAGTCGTTCCAGAAACGATACAAATGGTAGAACTGATATGCATTTCCATTCATATAATAGTTACCATACGAAATACGTACATTGTCACGTCCACCGTTCAACCAAGAATCTTCGGAAGAAACGTTTTCAAAATCTACCGTAAATGTTACCTTGTCGTTCGGGTTCAACTCCTTACGGTTCGCCGTTTTTTCCAATACAAGACTACGATTTGCCAACACGTCAACGCAGTTACGTTCCATTGTGTAGGTAGCGTGGTTCGGATATTCATTGCTAATCCATTCTGGGAAATTGTCGCCCGATATGGTACTTGTCTCGCACACTCTTTCATTGTCCAAACTGGTAATTCGCACCGTGAAAGCAACAGAGTCAATCGTTGCAGCAAGTCCGCCAGACTTAAATCCAGGCACCGTTCCTATATTCCACGTAATGGTATGAGTGGCAGGGTCATACACGCCACCTTTGTTTGCACTTACAAAGGTATAATCCTCGTCAAGAGGCGTCTGAATTGTCACACCCGTGGCATTGAGCGTACCATAATTTCTATATTGTACGGTATAACTTACACGGTCGCCTTCGTAGGCATACGTCTTATCAACCGACATATATACCTTCATATTCGCTTTCGGAACCATTTGTTCAGGAGCAATCATGTTTCCAGAACAAACCAACATACCGAGCGTACGGAACCAGCCGTGAAAATACTTCGGCGTACTGCCAATATATCGTTCTTCAGGATCGAGTTTTGCGGCGGTGTTGTTACCGTCCCACATCAACTCGCACTGACGATAAATATCGGCAATCAGTTCCAAATCCTCGGAAGCGACCGCTGCCGTGGCACCTGCACCTACAGAATAATTTGTATGATATGCGGAGGTAATTCCACCTGTATGAGTCCACTGTTGTGGTATTTGCGAAACGCCGAACCACTGAGGTTGTCCAGGGTCGGGACTTGCACCCTGCTTTGAACAAATCTGCGTACCCGAGTTTGACGGATTTTTAAGCAATCCTGCGTGACGGACACCCATCAATCGCTCCGAATTGTTTGTTCCATCTATTACTTGGTGAGAAACAGGATCCCAATCATAATCGGCATCGCCGTGCCACAAATAATCCAATATATGTCGCCACGGATAACGGAAGTCTTCACCATCCACATACACGCCAAAGGTTGGCTGACCGTCGGTCGCCATTTCCACCCGACCGATCGAAGCGTACAAACCTTGGTCATACGCCTTTTTATTCAGCCAGTTACCCGAAGCCGCCGCTCGCTTGAACTGATGAATTTCCCATTCGGAGACAGCACGGTTATTATCATCGACGCCGTCGCCGTTTTTCAGCCAACGCCAAAATTCCTCAAAATACGACGGAGCATCGTAATCTATATAGTTTCCGCCATAAATACTCAACAAGTTTGGACCACCATTGTACGGACCATTGATGTTTGGATAGCGCGAAGTCGCGGCATTCGTGAATCTCCAACGGGTTAGCTCACCCCACGAGTTACCACGCTTTTCGTAGCCGTCGATACCTATCACACCCGACAACATACCAGTAAGCTGTCCGCTTCCCTTGTCCCATTGTCCGAGCGTGTCAACCAACGCACCAACAACACGTTGCGTTTCGTATTTCAAAGAGATAGGATTACCTTGATTATCCTTCACCACTTGTCCGTCCTGCATCATCCATTCTCCCCACTGTTTGTAGGCAATCAGCATAGCCATTGCTATATCCACGTCACCATCGGTTGCCGAGTGGCTATCGGAACCATACGCCGCATTAAACGTCTTATCTTTCCAAGCAGCCAAATAGGGACCAGCAAAGTCGTTGGCATTCAAACCTCTTGTGCCACCGTCACGGAAACGTTTCACGCCCGAAAAACGAATGTCGTGAATCCACATATACAAACCGTTGAATGTTTTTTGGTCGGCGAAAATTGCAGCGGCAAGCAACGCATACCCATCACCTTCCGATACGAAAGTTCCGTAGTTGCCCGGCACATCGTCGCGGTTGAACGAAATATAGCGGACGCCACAATACGTTCCCTCGTAACGACAACGGTGCATCATAATCTCGTACGCCTCACGCAACGTTTTCTCCATATCGGCGTGAGTCACACCTTCGGCGTTGTACTTTGCCAAAGACTTACCTCCACCCGTATATTCCAAAAACTGGGGGAACGGACAGGTGGGGTTACCCGAGTTTATATTTATATTAATGAATACCGAGGGATCATACGTTGCCGTTTGTGCATGCCCAACAAATCCAAGGGCAAGAGAAATCACGCAACAGAGTACATATACATATAAACGTTTCATCTTAATACATTATATAAAGGTAGTTATTTCAAAATTTCATATCATTATCTAAATTCCAACATTTATCCAAAATAGTCTTGCAAAGATATAAAATCAACAAAAAAAAGACAAAATAAAAAAGGAAATAGTTGCAACGAATATTTTGGAAAAATACCGAGATGATTTTTTGATTTTTTTTCGCCCAAATGCAAAAGATGAAAGATATTGAAAGTCAATACATTGTCAACGTACAAATCCATCAAAAAGAAAGAAAATATTGAAGAAATGTAAAAAAAATCAAGGATTTCAAGCTTCATTTATTTTTTTTCATATATTTGCACTACTGCATAGTATCTAAAAATGCAGAAAAAAAGGAAATTGAATAGATAAAGATTAAAATAGAAAACAATGAGAAAGATTTACATTTCTATTATTGCAGCTGTGTCGTCTTTGCTTTTTGCAAATTCGGTATTGGCCCAAGACCCGAACTATTCTCAATTCTATTTGAAGGAAACGTACTACAATCCTGCAATGACGGGTATCAACCCTGGTTTGCGTGGGACAGTAACAGACCGACACTTATGGACTAGCGTACCAGGAGAATGGGGTACACAAAGTATTAGTTTTGACTATTATGATGTAAAATTCGCACAAGGTGGTATTGGTGGATATTTCACTCGTAACTCCCAAGGCGAAAATTGTTTGAACACATATCAAGGTGGCCTTGCATACGCAAAACAAATTCGTGTGTTGCCAGACTTGATGTTCCAAGTAGGTGCTGGTGCTCAATATATTCATAAGAATATTGATTACGACAAATTGACATTTACCGACCAGTTAGACCCTCGTTTCGGAGCAATTTACGAAACGGAGTTTGTTCCACCTGAAGAAGGTAAATGGAGTCAAGGCGTATTTGATTACAATGCTGGTGCAGCAGTACAATTCAACATTCGCCAAACTCCTGTAAAATATCTTGCAACGGGTATCTTTGGTGTAGCTTTCCATCACCTTTCTCAACCTGATATGTCTTGGATTGATGACGGTCAGGAAGCTCCATTGCCAATGAAATTTGACATCCATGGTTATTTGCAATTCCGTATCAACCGTCAAGGTTTCCACAACAGATACTTCTTGATTTGTCCTGGATTCATCTTTGAAAACCAGGCAGAAGCTAACCAATGGTTCAAAGGTTCTGAATCAGGTTCAAAAACACTTACCTTTGGTATGAATGCAACCATTCCTTCGAAAGTTTCATTTATGTCTTCGCTTTACGTAGGTTGTTGGGCTCGTAAACAATTCATAAAGGAATTCAACTTGGACGAAGTTAAGAACACATTCAAGGCAAAAAGTTTTGACGCTCTTATCTTGACATTGGGTTACATTAAATACTCTAAAGACAAGAAACAGTTGTATCAATTCTTATATAGCTACGATATGACAATTTCAAATGCCGGTTTGTCAACTGGTGGTACTCATGAGGTAACATTGAGCTTTGAAATTCATGACTTGGCTATCAAGGGTAAATCGGCAAGACGTTCTGCCGTACCTCACCCGAACGACAAATTCTTACGTTGATAGTTGATACGTATAAAATAAAAGGAAGTCTTCGGGCTTCCTTTTTTTGTTTATTCTAATCTCTTTTTTATTTTTGTAAAAAACAGAAATGAAAAAACTCAAATACATACTATTCCTCTGCTTATTTCCACTTCTTTCCGTTGCACAAACTGCCGATTGGAAAATTTCTTATGCAACGGAAAAGACCGACAAAAACAATTTCGAAATCGTGATGCATATAACGATTCCGCAAGATTTCCACATGTATAGTTTCGACCAAGTCCCGGGCGGTCCTATTGCAGCAAAGGTTGACTTTGAACTGCCTGACGGGATTGAAAAAGTTGGTGGTTTGAATATTCGTCGAGGCACTGTTGAGGAATTTTATGATGATATTTTCGGCATAAACATTCGTCAATTTAGCAAAGAGACCAAATGGACTCAACTGTTCAAAGTAACCAAAGACATTGAACCATGTGAAATAAAAGTAACGTATAGCTATCAACTCTGCAAAGACGACGGTTATTGTCTCAATCCTTTCCCTGAAGAATTTACGGTGAAAATTCCCGCTTATACCATAGAAAAGAAAGAAAACAAGATAGAAAAGACAAAAACGCAAGATTCCATTGTCAAGCAAATTCCTGATACCAATAACATTATAGAAAAACAAGACTCATTAGTTCAAACCGTAGATACGACTACTCTCGCACAGCAACCTATCGAAGATATTGACACTCAGTCAGATGCCAATTCAAAGACGAATCTTTGGCTAATATTTTTATTCGGTTTTCTCGGCGGTTTTCTGGCATTTCTCACACCATGCGTATTCCCAATGGTACCGATGACGGTGAGCATGTTTCTTAAACGGGACAAAACGCACGCTTTACGAGATGTGGGAATCTATGGATTGTCTATCGTGGTGATATACGTGGCGTTGGGACTTTGTATCACGCTGTTGTTCGGCGTCGATGCCCTCAACAAACTATCGACAAGCCCCATATTTAATATGGTATTCTTCGTCATTTTCGTGCTTTTTGCCATCTCTTTTTTCGGAGCATTTGAGTTAATGTTGCCCACAAGTTGGGTAAATTATTTTGACCAAAAAGCAGACACTTCACGTGGTTTTGCAAGCATATTCTTTATGGCATTTACGTTGGTCTTGGTGTCATTCTCCTGCACGGCAATGATTATCGGGACATTATTGGTAGAATCCGTTGTTTCGGGTTCCATAATCGGTCCAATGATAGGTATGTTGGGATTTGCAATAGCGCTTTCGTTGCCATTCATCGTATTTGCCGCTGTCCCGTCGCTCCTTTCGTCACTTGCAAAATCAGGTGAATGGATGAACGACGTGAAAATTTCTTTAGGATTTATAGAACTTGCTTTTGCATTGAAATTTATTTCCAAAGCAGACTTAGTCGCTGGCTGGGGCATTTTGCCAAGAGACGCATTTATAGGCATCTGGATTGTTTTAGCAATACTTTGGGGATTATGCATTTTACGGGTAATCACCTTCGGCCATAAATATCAGTCGCCTTTATCGAAGACACGCATCTGCATTGCCATCGCCATCTTTGCCTTAGCAGGAAGTCTTGTTCCCGGATTTTTAGGAAGACCTATTGACAGCATCAGTGGCTGGTTACCGCCAATGAGCACGCAAAAAATACATATTCTCTCCGACGAAGACGATATGTCGCTCGTAACAGAAAAGAAATATGGAAACTTGTTCCACTCTCCATACGGAATCAATGGATTCTACGATTATGAGGAAGGACTTGCATACGCTCAATCGGTAAATAAACCTATCTTATTGGATTTTACAGGATTAGGATGTGAAAACTGTCGTAAGATAGAAATGAACGTGTGGGCAAAACCCGAAATTCTTGACATTATAAAAAATGACTACGTGCTCATCTCGCTCTATCTTGATTCTCGTGAGCCACTGGACTCCACGCTTGTAAGGGAAGAAAAGTATGGCAACAAGACCTATAAAATTACGACGGTTGGGGAACACTGGAGCATTTTTATGATGAAAAATTATCACGGATTAATGCAGCCATACTACGTATTGCTTTCGCCAGACGAAAAAAGATTATGTGAACCTATCACATACGATGAGGCAAAATCTCCAGAAAACTATAAACAATTCCTTCGGAAAGGGCTGGAACTATTCAAGAAATAGGTTATCACTCAGTAACAAAAAAAAAGCAACGCATTTATAACGAGTTGCTTTTTAATTTGTTGTCGTACAAGGGTTCGAACCTCGACTAACTGGACCAAAACCAGTTGTGCTACCATTACACCATACGACAGTCCACCCAAACGGGTGTGCAAATATACATTTTTTTCTTTTTGCACAATATGTTTGCAAAAAAAATATTACAACTTCTTTCTTTGAAAAAAATCCAAGCGAAAACAAAAGACGTTCTGACTCGCAAAAGCTATTGTTCCACAATCGGAATCATTGCCACATAGTGACAGGCCGTTCCAGCAAGGACGAAGAAATGCCAAATCACATGGAACCAAGGACGTTCCTTCTTTGCATAAAAATACGTTCCAACCGAATAAAAAACGCCTTCGCCAAGAATAAACGCAAGTTGAAACGCTGAAAGTTTCTCAAACACCGGCTTTGCCACCAACAACACCGACCATCCCATCACAAGATAAATGGCAAGCGACAATTTGGGATATTTTCCCAATGCAACAATTTTATACACTATGCCCATCAGTGCAACTACCCACATACTAACGCAAGCGACAATTCCCAACGTGCCGCCAACCACTGCCAACCACACAGGCGTATATGATGCGGCGATCAAAATATATATATTTGCATGGTCAAAATGACGAAGCAAAAGTTTTGTCTTTGGTTCCACAACCCAATGATAAAGAAACGATGCCAAATACAACACAAAAAAACCGACGATGAAAACCACCATTGAAATTCCAATGAGGTCACTTTTCTCAAATCCTTTGGATATGACATACCATCCTGCTGGTATTGAAACAATGGCACCAAATAAATGAGAAAACGCATTCGCTTTCTCCACTGCCGTTCTTTGTAATTCCTGAGTTTCCATTTTCTCTTTTAGTTGAAGACGAATGCAAAAATAAAAAAATTACACTATGTGCTACTCACACCATAACGGAATGTCACAAAATTTATTGCTTACTTATTTTCCTGTGGTGAAATTATCTATTCTGGTATAAAAATCCTTTTATCGGTTTATATACAAAACGATTGGTACAATTGTTCATTCCACAAAAATGCTCGTTCCACAACATTTTGAGACATTTCGTTCGACAAGACAACAATATTTTCTACATTTGTTTCCAAACTTGACAATAATGAAACACGGATTAGTTCTTGAAGGTGGTGGAATGCGTGGCTTATTTACCGAAGGCGTGCTGAATGTTTTTATGGAACACAACATTACTTTTGACGGATTGGTAGGCGTTTCGGCAGGCGTGTTGTTCGGTTGTGGCTACAAGTCACAACAACCGAAACGAGGACTAAACTGTAACATCCGCTTCATTGGTGACCCCGAGTATATGGGGATTCGCTCATTGATAAAAACGGGGAATTATAGCTCGCCCGAATATGCATATCACATTGTTCCTACACAATTGGAACCAATCGATGCAGAAGCATTCGAAAAAAATCCAATGGAATTTTACGTGGTCTGCACTGACGTAGAAAAAGGTGTTCCCGTGTATCATAAGCTCACGAAATGTGATTACGAAGCTTTAGAATGGATTCGTGCCTCGGCTTCCATGCCCTTGGTATCAAAACCAATTGAATTAAATGGCATGAAATTACTTGACGGCGGAATGACCGACAGCATTCCTCTAAAATTCTTTCAATCAAAAGGTTACGAGAAAAACGTGGTTATTCTCACCCAACCACAAGGGTATCGCAAAACACCATCGAAAGGAATGTATGTTTTCAAAATTTTTAATAACGGATTTCCTAAAATTACCGAGACGATGATGAATCGTCACATAATGTACAATGCTGAAATTGAATACATTACACAACAAGAAAAAATGGGGAATACATTATTAATATATCCCGATGAAAAATTGAACATAGGACGTGTTGAACAAAACAAGGAAAAAATGCTACACGTCTATGAGTTAGGCAGAAAAAAAGGATTGGAAATACTACCGCAAGTATTGGACTTTCTCAAAGACTAAAAAAACAATTCATCATATTTTATTTGTATTGCATCTGAGTGTATTTTTTACACCAAACCTTGTTTTTTATCTACCAACTTCATACATTTGTAAGAAGATATTTTTATAAAATACTTAAAATCTGCAAGTTATGAGGAAAATATACGTACTTCTCGGTTTTATGTTTTTTGCATATGGTTCTGTTACTGCACAACTATTATTAAGTACAAAATTTGAATCTCAAAACACTGGCACGGCATATACAAGAAGCGTGTGGCAAGCCGACGGTTTCACCACTGGCTCGTGGGATTCCAACCTAAGCGAACGCACGCAAATTGACGACAGTTACAGTTACTCCGGCGAAAAATCTCTTCGTGTTGCATATCCAAAGGGCGGATACGGACCTTCGCAGACGGGCTGTCAAGTTGATTTGAAGTTTGCCGACCAAGACGAGGCCTATATGTCGTATTGGATTCGATTTTCCGATGATTTTAGTTATGGGAAGACCTACGAAGGTGGAAAACTCCCTGGACTTGGAAGTGGTAACACGTCTGGTTCAAATGTAAGCAATGGAACAAACGGCTTCACCGCTCGATTTATGTGGCGACCAGGCGGACAACTCGTCGTATTGCTTTATCACATGGATTTTACCGACTCAATGGGCGAAGACCAAGAACTGACGTACCCCGACGGTTCTATTGTTCACGTTCCCCGTGGCGAATGGCACCATCTTGCGGAACGTGTAAAAACCAACACGGTGACGAACGGCTCGGCCAATCCCGACGGTGAATTGGAAGTGTGGATCGACGGACAGCAAGTGCTCCTGCGCAAAGGACTACGTTTCCGTACCAATTCCGACGGTATAAACGAACTCTATTTCTCTACATTCCACGGCGGTGGCAATGCAGACTGGTCGCCGACCGTTGACAGCTACATCTGGTTCGACGATATTCGTATCGGAACAGACTATGAATCGGTAAAAATGCAGACGTGTACCAATCCGCAACTTGGCAGCGACAAAGCTCTTTGTGGCTCGTCCTTGTCCCTAAACGCACAATGCAGCGAGACACAAGCTCAATATCTCACGTGGTACCGTAACGGTGAGAAAATAGCCGACAAGGTCAAAAGCATAACTGCTTCTACGGCAGGACAATACGTCGCCTCGTACGATTCTGCCTGGTGTGCCGCTAAAAGTACGACTAATGTCCAGAACTCTCTCCAAGTAGATTTAGGCGATGATCAACATCTCTGTTCTTCGTCGTTTGCCACGCTCGAATCTAATGTCGAAGGTTCTTCGTACAAATGGCAAAAAGACGGCGTTTTGCTTCCAAATACAACGAAATCAATACAAATAAAGGATGCCGGGACGTACAAACTCACCACGAGCAAAAGCGGTTGCGCCGATGCTTCCGACGAAGTGACTGTTACCAGTGGCCTGCTCAACATAGCCGACGTTTCTGGTGAGACTGGCCAATCTATCACATTGCAAAGTCCTACAGGGGGAACAATCAACTGGTACGACAATCCGTCATCCTCTCCGCTGGCAACAGCGAAAACATACACTACGCAATTCCCCGAAAATGAAAAATACATCTACGCCACCGATGCCGAAGCATTTGTCGGCTATGTTGGCAAGGAATCCATAACGACGGGAATGACCTATCATCACAATACCAACGATTTTCAAAAAGAAAAACTCAAATTCACGGTTTACAAAGATTTGACAATTGACGAAATCACCGTTTTTGCATTTTCGTCACAAGATGTTACCATACGTATTTTGGACGCATCGTCGTCAAATGTCGTATTTACCAAGACGTTTTCGGGTGTCCAAGCCAACGGAGCCACATTGCAACTCAATGCGGCACTATCGGCAGGAACATATCTGATGGACGCAGTCGGTTCTACTGGCGACCTTCTCTATTCGCACAACAAAGACGTGATTTCGTTCCCATACACTATCAGTAATGTGATTTCTATCACAAATTCCATTTTCAACAACAACACCAACACGTCCAACTACGCGTATTTCTACAATTTCAAAGTTCACACAGGAAATACGTGTGCCGCCGCGCCAATAAAACTGACAGGAACGAACAACGGCGGCGGTGGCGGAGGAGACATTGTCTTACCCGACCCCGACATTACGGTTGCAATTGACGCAAACAACGGGAATAGACCTATTTCGCCGTATCTGTATGCTCTTAACGGCTATAATAAAGGTGTGAAATACAATTCCGAAGATTTTGCATCGCGTGTTTTCGAAGCTGGCATTCACATGACACGCCAAAATTCAGGAAATAACTCTACAAAGTACAATTGGCGAAAAAAACTCACAAGCCATCCGAACTGGTACAACAACGTACATGACGAGGATTGGGACATAATCGCACAAACCATGCAAGCTGAATTTCCCGACATTCAGGGAATGTTTGCCTTCCAGCTTCTCGGTCGCGTGGCATCGTCAAAAGACTATAATTTTCCCGATTGGGAATATAACAAATCTCAGCGTTGGGAGGGTTGCGATAAAAATTATGCTGGAAATGGCTCCACGCCAGGCGATTTTAAATTCACCGAAGGCGATGTGACTCTCTACACGCAGGAATGGCCTGCCGACTCAACTGCCGCAATCGTTACACACTGGCAGGACGATTTAGGGCTCAATATGAATCAATTCCTTTATTGGAATATGGACAACGAAGTTGAAATTTGGGGCGGAACACACGACGACGTAATCAAGGAAGTGACCGACGACGTGTTTGAAATGTACATCCAAAACTACGTGGCAACGGTAAAAGCCGTACGGAAACTCAATCCAAACATAAAAATCTGTGGCCCCGTAGCTGCTTCGGAATGGGATTGGTACAACCCTACAACTATGCAACCAACATACAAAGGCAAAAAATATTGCTGGTTGGAATACGTCATCATGCGTCTTGCAGAGGAAGAGAAAAAATGTGGCGTAAAAATGCTTGACGTACTTGACATTCATAATTATCCACAAGACCAAGACGTTGCCACAATGTTGCAAACGCACCGTCTGTACTGGGACGAGAACTACGACTATCCTGGAGCAAACGGCGTGAAAAAAATCAACGGATATTGGGACAATTCCATCACCAAAGAAATGGTATTCGTCCGTTGTCAAAATTGGATTGACAAGTATTTTGGCAAAGGTTACGAAGTAAAATATGGCATATCGGAATATAACATTAAATCTACCGACGCAATGCCAACGGCTCTTGCCTATGCCGGCAATTTGGGTGAAGGCGCTCGTCACGGAATGGAATATTTCATGCCGTGGGAGTGGAGAGTTGGCATGTGGGAAACGGCTCACATTTTCAGCCGTTATGCAAAAGAAATCAACGTAAATACCACTTCGAGCGACGAAGAACTTCTCTCGGCTTACACCTCAATCAACGAAAGCCGTGATTCGATGACAGTGATTTTAGTCAACCGAAATGAGTCGGGAACGCAAATTGTGCAAGCAAATATCAGTAATTTCGACTGTCCAGACGGTACCTACGATGCTTACATTTTGGCGAATCTGCCCAACGGTGAAGAAACGTTTGTTTCGCACAGTCAAAACGCCTTACAAAAGGCAACAGCAACGGTTTCAGACGGAAAAATGTCAATTTCTGTTCCTGCATACTCTATCACAGCAGTCGTCCTTGACTTAAAAGACAACACCGAAAAATATGCCGTAACGTTCGTCGTTGACGGTGAAACAATCTCGTCACAACGGGTTGCCAAAGGTGGGAACGCTGTTGCTCCTGACAATCCAGTTAAAACGGGCTATACATTTATTAATTGGGATAAAAGTTTTACCAACATTACTCAAAACACTATCGTCACAGCCATTTTTGAACCAATTCAATATGCAGTTTCATTCTACGATGGCATAAATCACCAACTAATTGAGAAACAAAATATTGCGTATGGCGAAGATGCGATAGAACCTACCATTCCTACACACGAGGGATATTTGTTTTCACACTGGGATACTGATTTTACTGCCGTGTCGTCTGATATGTCTGTAAATGCCGTATATGTTGAACGCCCGAGTTCATATCGCTACGAGGCAGAAGATGCACGCGTCACGAACGAAACGATGAATGTTCGGGAAAGTGCATTGGCATCGAACGGAAAATATGCCGATGTGAGAATGGCCGATTTGGCCTTCGACGTCGTTGTTGAATCGGCAGGAGATTACAAACTCAACATTGTTTATTCGCTCTCCGACCGCACTATGTCTGGCGATGGAAGCAAATATCAAAAAATGTACGTGAACCGAGAGGAACCATTCACGTATGCCGAATTCCCCAAAACAGGAAATGCCGATCCTACCTTTGCCACCATTGACTTCACCATCACGCTTAACCGTGGTTTGAACGTGATTGAATTTCTAAAATCTTACGGTTGGATTGATATGGATTATATCGAAGTGATTCCGTTAGCTCCTGTTTATCATACTGTTACATTTGTCAATTGGGATAATTCCATAATAGGAGAACCTCAAGATGTTGCAAATGGTCAGGCGGCGGTTGCTCCAGAACCTCCGACACGCGAAGGTTACGCCTTCGACGGCTGGGACAAAGATTTTAGTTATGTCACCGAAGATTTGACGGTAAAAGCAACATTCGTCGAAAAAAATAAAGCATCGTACACCGTGCTTGACAATGCAATCGCCTCAGCCGAAGCACTGCATGCCGAAGAATACGATGCAACGTCGTGGAATACGTTGGCTACGGCTCTCAACAACGCAAAAGCCGTTGAACGTGACTTATTTGCAGAAAGCCAAAGCATTATTGACAATGCGGCAAATGCTCTGATTTCCGCCACGAATAATCTGGTTGTCAAAACATTCACGGTGACTTTTGTCGTTGACGGAGAAACTATTTCTACCCAAACAATTACCTACGGAAAATCGGCAACCGCACCAACGGAACCGACAAAAACTGGATATACGTTTGTTGAGTGGGATTCTGATTTTTCTGTCGTTACGGAGGAAATGACTATCACCGCCATTTTCCAAATCAAGACGTTCACCGTAACGTTTACTGACTATGACGGTACGTCGCTCAAGGAAGAAACGGTTTCATACGGTCAAAACGCCACCACACCCGATGATCCTTCACGTGACGGATATACATTCTCGGGCTGGATAGGAACATTCACCAATGTTACTGCTAATGTGACTGTTACAGCAAGTTACACAGAAATAGGTAAAGCATCGTACACCGTACTTGACAATGCAATCGCCTCTGCCGAAGCACTGCACGCCGAAGAATACGATGAAACCTCGTGGAGCACGTTGGTTACGGCTCTCAACGAGGCAAAAGCCGTTGAACGTGACTTATCTGCAGAAAGCCAAAGCATTATTGACAATGCGGCAAATGCTCTGATTTCCGCCACGAATAATCTGGTTGTCAAAACATTCACGGTGACTTTTGTCGTTGACGGAGAAACTATTTCTACAC
>JAGCOW010000085.1 GCA_017642535.1 Bacteroidales bacterium
CGTAGAAAAGTATTTATCCAAGATTTTTTAAAAGCACATAAGCCTTTGAAAAAGAAATAGTTCAAGCTTGTTCTAGGTCTCTTTTTGACACATATAACATTTTCAAAGCAATTTCAGGTCTCTTTTTGACACATACGCCAAATATTGTTATAATTTTTATTATAAAATTCTAATATCTTCTTGCCAACCAGATGGAGAAGAATCTGTTTGTAATGCGGTAAGATTCGTCTTCCCTAGTTATGGTTTCGTTTTCAATTAATGGTTTTAATGCTCCTTGAACAGCACTTGCGGTTTTCAGTTTGTTGTCAGTAATAAAATTTGCTCCAGTAATATTTTTCACCTTGCCCTCTTTTGCCAAGGCGATAAGCAAAGATTTCTGTCTTTCGGAAACTGCAATTAGCATTTCTTGGAAAAAATGTCCGAAAATGTCAAGAATATTGCACACGGCAATCTCAACAGATTGTTCGTTGGCGGTTTCACCTTTTGCTGTATTTTCATAAATGCGGTTAAATATATACTGAATGTACCATGTATGTCCTTCGTATGCTTTATATGCAGATTCAATGCATTGTTTTTCAATATGTTTGCCGTTATTTTCAAAATGTTTTTCCACAAATTCTGCGTACTTGTCTAACGAAATTGCTTCCAAATATAATGGTGTACAACTCATAAAGAATGGTTCTGATGGCGAATTGAATAGTTGACCCATCATTCTTCGGTTGCTTCCTGCAAAAATGAAACGGGTCTGCTTGCAATTTTGTACAAGTTTGCGCAGGGTTGCAATAATTTTCCTTCCGTCATGGTAGTCTGCTATTTGTTGGAACTCATCAATTGCTACTATGCATGGTCTTACATTGTTTTCCATGAACTTGAATATTTGCTCCATTGTCCTGCCTGCTGAATTTGTTCCGTTTAGACTTAAATCAATCGATGGCATACCCGTTATTGGGTCGGCGCTGAAAGATGCGACTATAGAATTTGCTGTCATAAGAAACTTTTCCATAAGTCTTTCTCCTCGCGATTGTAGTCTTGTGCATATTTCTTTTCCCAGCAGCAAAATAAAATCCTCAATGTTTGCAGTATCGTATATGTCAACGAAAAATGTTTCGTAATCCTTTGATATTTCTGGCATTGCAAATACATGTTCAATAAGTCCCGATTTGCCCATTCTTCGTTGTGATACTAAAACTGTATTGCGCCAGTTTGTTATATTTGACACCAGTTCAGCCGCTTCTTTTTCCCTGTCACAGAAATATTCATTAGATACATATTTCCCTGTTATTATAAATGGATTTCCAACTTTCATAACATTAATATTTTACATTGCAAAAATAATTATAATTTTTATTATTATAACTTTTCTTATAAAATTTTTATTTGATTCCAATCTTAAGAAATTATGCCGAATAACATTATTTTCCTTTTTCAATGAAACTTGTAAAATGCTTATTTTGCAAAAAATTTTTTTTTGTGAAACAAGGTGTTTTGTCTTTCACTTCCGATGGCAAAATGCTGTGACACTTTTTTTGAAATGACAACAACAGCTATAATTTCAGCAATACTGACACTGCTTTCCGGTATCGGAATCTTCCTAATTGCGTGTCAGATGATGAGTACAAATCTCGAGTCGGCAAGTTCGAGCAAACTAAAGAACCTATTTGCAAAAGCATCTAAAAGCAAACTGCTTGGAGTAGGAATTGGGGCTCTTGGTACGGCAGCCATTCAGAGTTCTGGTGCTACCACCGTGATGGTCATAGGTTTCGTGAATGCGGGAATAATCTCACTTGCGCAAGCGGCGACCATGATATACGGTGCAAACATTGGTACTACCATCACAGCGCAGATTGTTGCCTTGGGTATGTTTGGCGAAAATGTGCTTTCCACAACGGTAATTTTCTCGGCATTTGCAGGCATTGGTGCTTTCGCAATGCTTTTCTCGAAAAGTGACTTCTGGAAGCGCATGGGCGGAATTTTCACAGGTTTCGGCATGTTGTTCGTTGGTCTTAGCTTGATGAGTTCATCGATGTCGGACTTTGCCGAAATGGAAGCGGTAAAAACTTTCCTTGCAGGAATCAGCAATCCGATCCTGCTGGTGCTTATCGGTGCAATTTTCACAGCCATCATACAAAGTTCATCTGTAATGACATCCATTGCGCTTGCTATGGTAGTCACAGGGCTTATAACTCTCGACCAAGGCATTTTCCTGACAATAGGTTCAAATGTCGGTTCTTGCGTAGTGGCAATCGTAGCTGGTGTGACGAGCGGACGAAACGCACAGCGTACGGCAATGATTCACTTGATATTCAATGTCAGCGGTGCAATTTTGTTCCTTGTGGCCTCCTTTGTCATGGGATTGTTCTCCAAGGATATGAGTTTCGGAAATATTTTCCACCGCATGTTCCCAGATGTCCCACAGATGCAACTAGCAATGTTCCATACCATATTCAATGTGGCGACCGTGATAATAGTTCTTCCATTGACAGGTGCGCTCGTGAAGTTGGTTTGCAAGTTGATTCCCGACAAGGTAGAAACTGACCCCGACAGTCCACGCCTTTTCTTTGTCGATGACAATATGTTGCTGACTCCGCCGGTGGCAGTGCAGCAGACAAAGCGCGAGATTGTAAACATGGCGCAGATTGCTATCGGCAATTTCAACCGTTCGTTGGACATTGTTACAAAGTTGGATTTCACCGAAAAAGAAAAGTTTGCAAAAGAGGAAAATCAGTTGAATTTCCTCAACACCGCAATCATCGACTATGTGGTTAAGTTGTCGAAAAAGAGACAGTTGAGTGAAAAGGACCACAATTATCTTACCACTACTTTCCGCACCGTTCGCGACATTGAGCGTATAGGCGACTATGCTGAAAACATTGTCGAATATGCAGGTATGTTGAAGGAGTCTGGCGAAAAGTTTTCATCGCAGGCGGTGGAGGAAATCGAGAATGTGCGCACCCTCATCAACGAATTGTACGATAAGATAATGCTGGCATACAACAATGAGGATTTAAATGCTTTTGCAGAAGCCGACAAGATAGAGGATAAAATCGATGAGTATACCAAGCACATGGAAACCAGTCATATTGCTCGAATGTCGCTCGGACTTTGTTCTCCGGATGTTGGAGCCGAATATCTGTCGCTGTCATCAAATGCCGAGCGTGTTGCCGACCACCTTATAAATGTTGGTAAATCGATACGAAGGCTGGTGTAGCGGCGCAATGTTTTTCGCCGATTGAGACGCAAAATTTTTGCGTCTGTACATCGAAATATTATTTGTGTTTCATAAGCAAAAGCCATTTCGCCTCAAGCCTGCTCGCCAAAATCAAAAATCGTAAATCGTACATTATAAATCGTAAATAATATTGTAACTTTGCGACTTTAATTTAAACACAATGAAAAAACTATTCAATCCTATCAAGGACAAGAGCGGCGAGATAATCGAATGCCTGATGTCGTCACCGGATATGCCAACCGATGAAGATTTGCGCTTCAAGTTGAGACTTTCAATAGAAGAAACTGTAGAAAATGTTGTGCAGTACGCCTACAAGGACAGCATCGGCTGGATGGAAGTAGAAACCAACCTCGATGAAAAGGGGTTCTTGCTTACGGTTACGCTAAAGGATGCTGGCAAAAAGTTTAATCCGCTTGAGATGCCCGATCCTGATGTAAACCTACCGCTCGAGGAGCGCGAAATCGGCGGACTGGGCATCTACCTGTGCAAGCAGCTTATGGACGAGGTGACATACCGCTACGAAGACGGCTGCAACATACTCACAATGAAGAAAAACATCGCAAAACAGTAGCATTATGTGGTTCTCTAAATCTTTTTCCACAAGGCTCAGCCTTAATGTGCTGCTCATAGTGACGATATTCTTTATCGTCGTGCTTGGCATTGTGGCGGTATCATCGCACATGCTTATCTCGGAAGAAGCCACCCGCAGCGCTTCCAACATACTCAAGGCCAGCATCCTCGACATAGAGAAGACCTTGCAGACAGTGGAGTCAACCGTGAAGGATGCTTCGTGGCTCGTAAAGGAAAACAGCAAAGACGAAAAATATCTTTACCACATAACCAACAAGGTGGTTGACGAAAATACAAACATCATAGGTAGCGCCATAGCATTCGATTCCTGCTATTTCGATGGAAGACATTTCTTTTCGCCATATTCGTACGAAGACCCCGAAACTGGTGAACTGAAAAGCAAGGAGCTTGGTTCGGTCGAAAACGACTATTTCACGCAGGAATGGTATGTAGAGCCAAAGAAGTCGGGCAAACCGCATTGGAGTGAACCTTATTTCGATGCTGGCGGTGGCGAGCAGATGATGACAACCTACAGCTACCCTATAAAGGACAGCACGGGCAACATCTACGCTATTATCACCGCCGACATTTCGCTCGAATGGCTTTCGAAGAAAGTCGATGACATTCATCCCTACGAACATTCGCACTCGACGCTCATAAGCGCAAAGGGCAAATACCTTTCGGCAGGATGGCAGGCCAATATGACCGACGAGACAGCCTATTCCTATGCCGAAAAGATGGACGACCCGCGCATACTTGAAATATCGAAGAACATGCTTGCTGGCGACAGCGGTACTATGCGCTATATGGTTGACAACAAACTCAGTTTTGCCGTTTACGGACCGCTTTCCAATGGCTGGTCGATGGCTATCAACTGCGAATACCGCGATGTGCTCGAGCGTTCGTCCAAAATGCATGTGGTGCTGATTTTAGTCGGACTGATAGGTCTGCTCGTGATGTTCATAATGTGCTATTTCAAGATAAGGCAGTTGACTCAACCGATTAAGGAGTTCTCGAAATCGGCACATAGTATTGCCCAGGGAAATTTCAACGCTCAATTCCCAAAAGTAAAGTCGAAGGACGAGATTCTGACGCTGCGCGA
>JAGCOW010000086.1 GCA_017642535.1 Bacteroidales bacterium
GTCCCGATACGGTAGCCCGCAGCAGGAAGAAACACCGCACCGTACGACTGCATTACCGCCCATTCGTCAAGAGAATACACGTTCGTTGAATAATTGCCAGGGTCGTATGTGAACCTTACCGACGACGGCGTTTCCGTCGCCCAACTATCGGGCAACAATATCAAGCCGTTCACATTGTTTACTTTTCCCTGTCCCGTCAAGCGGTTTGCCTGTGCACGACCAGAAATCAAATGGTTCCATTCGCTAGATGTAAGCGTCCGCCACATTCCCGCTTGGTTTCCACCGTTGGAAATCTTGTTGTACACGCCCCAATCGTAGTTCGTTCCCGCAATGTCGTTTGTACCATCACCGTAGTCGCTATAACCCGTGCTTGTCATATATGGATTCTTGCCGTTGTAGCTGCTCGTTCCCCAACCAAATAAATCAATCCAACCATCGTATGAGGAAGAAATTTTTGCATTGTCGCTATTGATGCCTTTTTCGTACACCGTGCCATAAATGGAATCTCCCACAAAATCCCATTGGTGTTCCGCAAACCGCCATGTATTCGTGCTTGCCTGATATTGTAGATTCCCTTGCGAGAAATAGACCTTAGTGCTGTCGCTCACCGAAAATTCGGCAAGAATGGCACCGTCCTGTATCTTCACGTTCTGTGCCGCAACAGCCAATGGCAGAAGGAGAGAGAGGAATATGGAAGGGAAGAGTTTCATAATTTTGAATTATTTGAGTTCAAAGATAAGAGAATTGTGGGCAAACAATAAAAAGTTTTTTGTAATTTTGTAACGAAAGATGTTGATTATGGGAAAAAATGACGCTTTTCGCAAGGTGCATTTTGCCGTTATGGCGATAGAAAACGGGGCAAAAAAGATGCATATTTCAGGAACTGAAATGCACGATAGGTTAAAGAAACAAGACCTTATAGCCCAACGATTGTTTCGCCGTTATGAAGAATTGCATACACAAAGTCTTGAGTATGTGACAGATGACATTGTAGAAACGCTTACCAATTGGGAGAACGAAAGCAAAAAGTAACAGTTATGATTACCTTATTCCACGGTTCTAACTTATGTGTTGAAAAACCTTTGATTGATAAAGGGCGCAATAACTTGGATTTCGGCAAAGGGTTTTATTTGACAAAAATTCAAGAACAAGCGGAAAAATGGGCAGAGGTGGTAGCAGAACGGAAAGGCAGAAATGCGACAGCGGTATTGAATCAATATTTATTTGATTATGAATCTGTTAAGGTAGCCAATTATACCATAAAAATATTTGAATCATACGATATTGATTGGTTGGAATATGTGGTGGATTGTAGGAAAGGTAACTCTGAAAAATACGCATTTGATTTAGTTGAAGGTGGCGTTGCCAACGACAACGTGATTGACACAGTGGAAGATTACGAAAAAGGAATTATTACGGCGGAGCAGGCATTGGGACAATTACGGTATAAAAAAATCAATCATCAAATTTGTATCTGCAATCAACAGATTTTAGATGAGTTTCTTCAGTTCCAAAAGAGTATTAATTTATAATTTAGTGTTATGAGAGACAACGTATTATGGCGAAAACAAGCAAGCATAATAATGCTGTTGTCCGAAGCTCTCCATATTGATACGACAACTGCATTGGATATTTTTTATTCAACCAAGACATATAAAAATCTTTCAAATCCCGCTACTGGTCTGCAACTTATGAGCGACAAATATATTGTACAGGATATTCTTGATGAAATCAAACAGGGCTGAATTATTTTTCTATTAATCCCCATAAATTTCCACTTTGCTTGCACAAAGCCATTGCCAATTTCCATTTGGCAATTTTTTGTATTTCATTTCAAAAAATATTTTACCGTTATATTCTATGCTTTCGCAATAAACTATTTCAAGATTCTCTGGAACACAATAATTATCGGTCTTTCCAAATGAACTCTTAATATTTAATTCAGGCTTAAAAAACTCTTTTTATACATTCTTAAAGAATCCGAATAGGGACATTTTTTTTCTTTGTTATTACTTGGACGAAGAATGTATTTTCTATCATAATATTCGCTAAAAAACTGATTGTAAAGACTGTCATATTTTGTCACAATCTTATTCATAATAAACGATTTGGGCTTGCATCTACAACACTCGGAATATTGAATAGATTCTTTTTCTTGTATTTTAGATTCATACCTTATACTATTGTTTTGCGTAATTGAGTCCACCGAAATATCTTTGACAATCCATCGGGAATTTTCCATTCCAAATTTTCTTAAATCACAATATTCATATCGTGTTTTTGTCACAAAACTTCCGTCATATTGATATGAAATTGCGAACCAACGTGGATACGGTTCATAACTGGAAAATGGATGATCGCACGATTGTTGCATACACACGGTTGAATCCAAATGGTGTTCGTTGTCGTAGAAATTCTGGCAGAATCCCATGTGGAACCAACCATTCTTACACGTATCCTTGCAATAGTAATCCAACAAAATGACGGAATCCCTTTCGTCCAGCCCCACAATCGTACGGCTCCACGGTGTAACGAGACTATCGTACGAAACCACAGGGGCTTGTGCCGCAACAGCCAATGGCAGAAGGAGAGAGAGGAATATGAAAGGGAAGAGTTTCATTTTAAATTTTTGTTTTTATGAACTCTGCAATTTCCTCTGACGAAATGCTGTATTTGGGTGCCAACAATCCCGATTTTTCGTCGGTGACAAATAAATGTGGAGTCAATAGAGTTGTGTAAAGTTGTTTTGATTTAACCTTATGTTGGGAGAATTTGCAAGCATACAAAATTCCGTCCGTCAGCGAACATGGTTTTAATCCCTTATGCCAGTCTTCCATATTTTTCAATATATTTTGTCGGATTTTTTATATGAAAGAATAAGGCCGCCAGTAAAAAATTTATCACCGACAAATATTCACCTTGTGGCA
>JAGCOW010000006.1 GCA_017642535.1 Bacteroidales bacterium
CTTTATGGAATAAACGCAAATAAAAAAAGAGATTATTGCTAATCTCTCTTTCCTGTTCCTCACGCCGTAGCCAAGAAACAATCCGATTTAACGGCGGTGTCCGGGTGTTTCGGGATGAACCCTCATTTTTCACGTCCGACGTTGCAAATATACAACAATCCATTTCGGTTGTCAACCAAAAAAACAAAAAAAGAGATGCACTCTCGGAAATCCATTAATTACGCATTAAAAAAGGCCGCCTTGCGACGACCTTTGATTTGCAACGATTTGTAGAAACGCGATTAATCGCGTCTCTACAGAAATTACCGTACCGAAACACCTACCGTTTCTTAAATTTATCTTTCACTGCCAAAAGAATCAGATTCTTATCCAATCCCATTTTGTTAAATGCAAACAGGCGATTGCCCAAATCTTTGAAACTTGCTCCGAAATGATAGACCACGTCGTCAATTATGAGAAAACGGTCGTGGAAATTTTCTGCGTATTTTTCTAATCGGATTATTTTGTCTGGATATTGCGAATCGTGCAATTCTTTGACTCTCAATAAAGACTCACCAATCCGTTCCGTGTAAATCGTTGCCGAAACGCCTTTCTGCCGGACGTCAAGAATTTCAAATGTTGCGGCGTCAACGTATGCGTCAATCATAATAACTTCTCGCTTTGCCTGTTTTATAAGATTCTCCACACAGACACGGGCATCGAAAATCTGTCCTTCGTGCATCAGTCCTTCAACTGGTGGCAAAGAAGTTCGGACGAAGAAATCAATTTTGTTTTCTGTTTGGGTTACACGTTGTTCCAATCGTTCAAAACGTTGGTTTATCGAATATCCGCGCAACAGGTATTCTTTTAGAACCTTATTTGCCCATTGGCGGAACAATGTGGCGTTTCGGGAATTGACACGATAGCCGACAGATAATATTGCGTCAAGATTATAAAAATGAGTCTTGTATTTCTTTCCATCTTTTGCAGTATATTCCAAAATGGAATAAACTGATTTTTCTTGTAATTCACCTTCGTTGAATATATTACGCAAATGTTTGGATATTGCAGGTTGGTTCACACCAAACAATTCCGCAATCTGTTGTTGCGTCAACCACACCGTTTCCTCGTCTAACCGCACTTCCAACGAAACCATTTCGTTGGGTTGATACAAGATTATTTCGCTCTTGGGGCTTGAATCCATTTCATTTTTCATAGATCACTACTCTTTATAAATTGGTTGCCCAAAAGTAGCGATTCTTTTTTGACTATGCAATCATTACTTACAAAAAAGGCCGCCTTGCGGCAGCCTTTGATTTGCAAAACAGGACGCACGCAGTGCGTCCCTACAGAATTACCGTACCGAAACGCCTACCGTTTCGCCATCTGCAACCACAAAATACACCCCTGATTTTAGGTTTTGATTGGCGATTTTCTTGCCAGAAACTGTTACCACAAATGCTGGCGCTTCGCCGTTTACAAGGATTTGGTTGTTTACGATTGCTACGGTTGTTGCATTGGAAACGCCGTTGATTGCGGTTTGGTTGCCGCCCTCACCACCTTGTTCACCGCCTTCTCCGCCTTGACCAGAGCCGCCGCCAACTTCTGCACCGCCTTGGCTGCTACCGCCCGTGCCATCACCGTTTTTGGTTGTAAACGAGCCTGTGTACTCTTTAAGCACTGATTTGTTGGATGCCAATGCCTTGAAAGAATAGCCGTAGTCTTCTGCCGTTGAAAGACCCGTTACCGTGAATTGGAACGCCTCAACGCCCGATTTTAACTCGTAGCTCTTGTTTGTAGAGAAATCTATGTTAGCCAACTGACCTTGTGCGTTGAACGTGAGAGTGCAGAATGTTACGCCGTTGTTGGAAATGGTAAGCGTGTAAGTGTTTGCATTCTCGTTCTTTGGCATTGAAAACACCGCCTCGGTTTTCTCGGGAACCACGGAAACCTCGTCTTTGGTTAATTCCACCGTTTCAGATTCAAGACATTCTATGCTACAGAATCTCCAATATGGTGCATTTTTATAATTCTCTACGCTTTCGCATGGAACAAAAAAACTACATGGTGCATAATATAGTTCCTGATCAAACATTCCTTTATATAAGAAAGTAGATTCGCTAATTGTAGGAGAATTTGTTGCCAAACACGTAACTTGCCTAATATTTGTACATTTGTAAAAAGCACATTCTCCAATAGAAATCACGTTATTTGGTATCGTTACGGATGTAAGGCTTGTGCAACACGAAAAAGCATTATTTCCAATAGAAGTCACGCTATTCGGTATTGTTATTGAAGTAAGGCTTGTACAATTCATAAAAGCATTATTTCCAATAGAAGTTACGCTATTCGGTATTGTTATTGAAGTAAGGTTTGTACAGCCAACAAAAGCACCATTCCCAATAGAAGTCACGCTATTCGGTATTGCTATTGAAGTAAGATTTGTACATCCCTCAAAAGCATATTCTCCAATAGAAGTTACGCTAGTAGGTATCATAATTGAAGTAAGACTTGTGCACCAGTTAAAAGCACTATTCCCAATTGAAGTTACACTATTCGGAATTTCTGTGTTTTTACACCCCATTATTAACGTGTTCGTTGCCGTTTCTATTATTGCATTGCAATTATCCCTACTATCATATTTCGTATTTCCCGAACCAACATTTATTGAAGTAAGACTTGTGCACCAGTTAAAAGCACCATTCTCAATAGAAGTTACACTATTCGATATTGTAATTGAAGTAAGATTTGTGCATCTTTCAAAAGCATATTCTCCAATAGAAGTCACGCTGTTCGGTATTGTTATTGAAGTAAGACCAGAATATGCAAAAACATCGGGTTCAATAGAGGTTACGCTAGTAGGTATCATAATTGAAGTAAGACTTGTGCACCCATAAAAAGCATAATTTCCAATAGAAGTCACGCTATTCGGTATTGTTATTGAAGTAAGGTTTGTACAGTCTCTAAAAGCACCAGCACTTATGCTTTTTACAGTATACGTTTGACCGTTATACCTTACTGTTGCGGGAATAACTACATCTTGTAGACTAAGACTCTTGAACTGCGATCCTACACTTACAATATAATCTCCCTCTGACTCGCTCGTTATGCGATACATTACATCGTTAATTACAAAAGTATCGTCCACCGCAGCCCACACGCTGCTTGCTACAAACAGAGTGAGGAAAAATAAAATTACTTTTTTCATAATACATAAAAATTTAGATTAATAATATTGTTATTTAATTGATTTACTAGATTTTAACAATTACAATATGTACACACATTTATTTTAGATACAATAATTAGAATTGCAACGGCAAAAAACACCATTATTATTATTCTTATAAGAAGCATCAACTGTTCCATAGAACTATAGCCGTCTTGTTTCTTGCCAAAACAATTACAAATTTTTTCCGTAATGCAATCGTAACAGAGCGGTTTTTCCGTCTTATCGTCATCATTCTGTACGCATTTTCGGCATGGACAAGGACATTTTTCTTGTTTGCCATCGTTGGTTGAATCCTTTTTGTTTAGTTCTTTTTCTTCGCACATAATAAATTTGTATAATATTCAACTTCTTTTATCTGATATATCTTGAACTCACGTTCCAACTCACGGTAACGCTTGTATTTCTTACGTAAATAGTAATATTTCTCAAAATAGGTAATGAGAATCACCGAAAGGAAAAGGGTGAATGTGATTTTGGTTACGTCGGTCCAAACGACCACATAGGCAACTTTGAGCAAAGTCAGTCCAAGTATTATGAGGGCTATCATGCTGAGAATCAATAGAAATTTCTTGTAAATGCCAGGAATGAAGTCGTGGAATGTCCATCCGTGAGGATTGAACGAACGAGGAAGCAATTCGTGCGAAAATCCGAGATTTACACGGATTGCGTGGGCGGCAAACTGGTCCATTCTTCGCGTAAAACCTTCGTGAATGCTCAAGAATTGCATTATGAATATCACCACTTGCGAAACAGTTGCTTCCATAATCAATACCTCAATAGTATAATTGGTGGTAGTGCAATTTTCAACAAAGCATAAATGACCAAAATCTTTAGCTGCATACAATGTAGTATGCGCAAACATATAACCATACATTCCAATTACGCCAAACAATGCAACTATCACTGAAATCAAGGCATCACGAGTTTCGTTGCTATTCTCAGCATATTGCTCATGGATTTTTAGCTGCAACTTTTTGTCGTTTTTATTATTTACATTATTCATAGTATCGGCATCGGTTTTAGGTTAAACAAAAACAACCTTGTAGCATTCGCCCCAACACAAATACCACATTCTCGCACGCAAAACAAAAATTTCCTTTGCATAGAAATTTGTTTTTGTCTTTGCCGACTCCCAAGCAAAATTGATTATAAATAAAAAAGCGTGGAATCGTACCTGTTACCCGTTCCACAAGTGAGGCTCTCGCATTGCCCATCTAATCAGAACGAGCAACGCAGAACCCACGCCGATATGCAAATGGTACTGGCGTACCATATACTACATACCCTATGGGCATCCACCGTTGCTTTGATCTTGATTAGATTGGCAGAAATTCTTACGAATTTCGCAATCCAGAATTTGCGAGATTCCACTTGTCAGAATCAAAGCGTCAGATAAACGCCTTTTATGTCCAAGCCCACCCAACCGCATAAAAAATGCTTCGGCGTGAACTTGGGGATAAAAATATGAAAATTTTCAATTAAAATGAATTTCAACTTACTTTTTTCACAAATGACAGAATGTAATTATTCGTAACAGTATTTTTATATATTTGAAAGTTGAAACATTTGTTCTATGAGAAAAATAATCATTATCGACGATGGACCGCGTAAGACGTTCAACACCGCTTCTATGCTTACAATGAAACATATAGCATTATCACTCGGTATCTCTTTCTTGCTTTTTTGTTCGTGCCACTCCAACGCCACAAAGAGCGACATAACGGAAGACCTTGCCCTTAAAGGTGTAAGCAACTATTGCCACAGCGCATACGACTGGAGCGTTGCCGAGAACAATCCTTCAATTATGAACGTGACAATGGGCGAAGCGTCCGAAAACGAATATCAAGTGATATTCCGCAGCTATACGGGTGCGTTGGTCTATTTCTATGTCGATAAGAAAAGCGGCACCACAAGAATGGTTGAATGCGTGCCGAATCTTGGCATCGAGAACGAAGCGGGAACCATTGAGTTGTCCGATTACTTGGAAAACACCGATGCAAAGAATTTACCGACTCAAAATGACTAGTTCATATTTGCCGCAAAAATCTTATATTTGCCTATAAATCAAAATTGACGAATATGAAAAGTTTTAAACCTAACTCGTGGCTACTGCCACAACCGGTGCTTATTATCGGCACGTATGACAAAAACGGTAAACCCAACGCGATGAACTCCGCTTGGGGCGGACAATGGGACGCTCACGAGATTATGATTTCGCTCGGCTCGCACCAAACAACCGACAATCTTGCCGTGAATCCCGACTTCACCGTGACGTTTGCAACTGCCGAAACCGTGGTAGCAGCCGATTATGTGGGCATTGCCAGCGGACGCAAAACTCCCGACAAGATGGAAAAAACTGGCTGGACAATCACCAAAGCTCCCAACGTGAATGCTCCCGTGTTCGGCAATTTCCCTATCACACTCGAATGTCGCCTGACGCAGAAAATTGGCGAAAGCCCCGAGGGCTACAACCTCGTGGCTGAAATTGTCAACATTCTCTGCGACGAAAAATATCTTGCCGCCGACGGCAAACCCGACGTGGAAAAAATGGGACTCATCATTTTCGACCCCATCCATCACACATACATCCAGTTGGGTAAAAAAGTCGGCAACGCGTTCGCCGATGGCAAACAGTTGAAATAAAACACACAACGAACATGAAAGTGATTCTTACTGGCGCCACAGGTTACGTGGGCGAAGGTGTGTTGCTGGAACTGCTCCGCACGCCCGAAGTTGAAAAAGTTTTGTCGGTCGGCCGCCGTTCGGTGGAGATTGACAAGTACGAATGTCTGACTGCCGACGAGAAAGGCAAATTCGAAGAATACATTGTGTCGGACTTGATGGATTTGAACACCGGCGACGAGCGTTTCAAGGGCTACGACGCAGTGTATTTCATTGCAGGCATTTCTTCAATCGGTATGGCCGAGGACGCATATCGCCGCATATCGTACGACATTCCCACGCATTTTGCCGACATTATGCCCGACAAAGAAAAGATGACATTCATCTATCTCAGCGGCGCAGGCACAAATCCGAACGGCAAGCAATGGTGGATGCCGATAAAGGGAGCCACGGAGCAATATGTGGCAAAGGCGGGATTCCGTCACGCGTTTGCGTACCGTCCAGCACTTATGCGATGGGCAAAAGGCCAACGCCGTATGCAAAACATGCAGTATGTGTTCATTTTGTTCTATCCGCTTATGTATGTGCTTGGCGGAGCAAACAATATGACAGAAATGGCTCATTCTATGCTCGCCTGCACCCGCGACGGATATTCAAAATTTGCCATTGGAGCAAACGATATTAAGAAATTGGCGAAGAAGTGGTAGATACAACTGAGTAAAAATAAACGTTTTACGTTTTGTTTTTCATTACATAATGCGTAACTTGCTCAAAGTTACAATTATGTTTAACCTAAATTTATCAAAAATGAGAAAACAATTTTTATTGATTCTTTTAGCAGCAATTTCCTGTTTTTCACTGATTAGTTGTGGCGACGACAAAAAAGATGATCCAAAAGCAGCAAACGACACCGAAGTAAACGACGGCTCAGGAACAAACGTTGGTGCAAATCCTTTTGCGGGAAACACATACAAAGAACTTGAACCTGGAAGAGACGAAATGGATTTCTTTGCGTTTTCGGAAAAGAAAGTGTTATGGGGTGATGTCGAATATGATTACACCTTTGATGACAAAACATTTACCTTGTCGGCAAAAGGATATGAACTTTATGTAATATCATATACATTTTCCGAAGATAAAAACACATTGAGGTTGTCGTCTAGTGCAGGCATTTCGGGGAAATACACTAAACAATAGTCACTTACTTCGTATTTGAGAGCATTTATAGGGGACGAATAATTTTTTCTTCCCCTATATTTTTTATTTCTATAAAAATCAATTTTTATTGTTTTATATGTAAATACCGACTGTTTGGTTTCAAACAAACTGTCGCGCAAGCTTGTCCACAACTCGAAAAACATCAAGTGTCGGATTATTTACTTCATCCACATTACTTAAAGATGTATTTTACTATAGTCTAAAACGAGATATTCCATTTGCCAAAATCAAGATTTCCTACTTGTCGAATAGGCGGTTGCGTACATTTCCCAACACGTCCTTGTAACTGAGTCCACCAACCGTCGCCATCAAGCTACGTTGCATACAAACAAAGCAGAATAGGAACACGAACGGACCGAAAGTGTAGTCATACCATGCACCAAGATGATTGACAGCCAAATAAACAATCAGACACACTCCGGAAACCAATTCAATCTCAGCCGTCACCAGACCTGGTGTATATGGCTTGTTCAATCGGAAAAGTTTAATTCCAACGATGTGAATTATTCCCTCGAAGATGCAGAATACAGCCATCGCCACAGCGAACATCGGAATGCGATCGCCGAAAAAAAACGGCACTATCGTGATGGTAAAGATAAACACAGCCGTAATGAGCCGGCTTCCAAGTTTGGTCTCCAGGTCAAGGTCGCGTTGAAGCACATTCGCCTGAATAAGGTCCAAGAAACCGCCAGGGAAACGTCCTTCCTCCCACTCATGCAATATGCACAAAAACGAAACCCATACGGCAAACTGCTGAATAACAGTCAGTCCGTCCATAAACATAGCAACTAAAGTGATTAGCAGCATGGCGATTACCGTGTAAATCTCCAATGCATAATGTTTCATAAATTTCCACATAATTTAATGATTTGATATGGTTAAACGTGATTTTTAATGCTTGAACTGCCCGAACGCGGCCTGCTCGGTGAACGGGTAACCTTCTTTCTTGCCCAAACCCCAGTAAATCGGCGAGCGGAAACAGAGCCAGAAAACGAACACGAACCACACCACGGCAATCAGGTAATGATACCACGCGAATATGCTTGCGTCAAACACCGTCGTGAAGTAATAGATGGATATGGGTGTCAGACCGAAGACGGCCGTCACAAAACCGGGGTTGTACCATCGTTTGAGACGCACGTTGAAGAGTACTAAGTGCATCAACAGCTCGGCAAAGTTGAACATCATCGCAGCCAGGGTCAGCATAGCAAGTTTTGGGAAACACAGCGGCAAAACGTATATGAGCAGCAGGAACCCCCAGTTTCCGTACATCGAGCTGAGGTTGTTACAATTCCACTTGCGCTGGTCGGGTTCGTCCCTGCCGAGCAGTACCTTTACACCCATATAGGCAAATCCTCCCGGCCAGCTGAACTCCTCGAAGAAATGCAGGAACAGGAAGACGATGGACGCCAACAGCAACTTCTGTGTGAGTGTGAGTGGCAATAAGATGGCCAGCAATGCCACCAGTCCTGCCATAAAAACTGAGCATTCGGCCCAGCGGTTGACAGTTTTTTTGAATATGTTTCCCATATTTTTATCCGTTTAAAATTTTTTGCAAAAGTACTACGAATTCTGCTTCCGTGAAAGAGCAAAAAGTGGGTCAAATTGAGCAATTTTTACGAAAACGACATTTTATTTTCCAAAATTACGGAATTTATGGGGAAATTTTGTATTTTTGCATCGTTTTTCAATACCCCAAAAAATGGAAACGCAAGTCGGTTTGGAACTGTGCACAGCGGGAATGGCGGAGAAAATGACTATCAATGGTCGTTGTAGTATAACTCCGGGAATGATGATGATTCATTCTCCATTATTTCCCATGCTTGAACTAAGTCGTAGCACTGATTATTCGTCTGTCATATTGCATGATGATTTGGAAAACATTTATTCGGTTTTTGCCAACAATCTTGCGGCGGCACAGCAGGTTGTGGTCATTACTCCGTATATGTTGCTGAATGCCGGACAGCAGGCATTTTTTGTGCGGCGAGTGGAACAAATCCGCGCCAAGGAAAAACTGTTGCGGGAAATCAGGCATATTGTGCAAAATAAACTGCTGAACACCATCATCAATTTGCTTAAGCAGGAAACGCTACTTGAGTTTGCGTTTCTATTCAGTGCACAACTGCAGGAAAATGCCCAGCCGATCTC
>JAGCOW010000087.1 GCA_017642535.1 Bacteroidales bacterium
CCACAAGAACTACATAAATTAAACTTTCCATACAATTACTTTTTTAGTTAAAAATTTATTCAAACCAAAAATACAACAAATACTGATTCACTCAGACGTTTTTGTGAAATAAATTAAACAATGTATTCACAATAGCGATTGTCGATTTGTAACATCACTCTTGCAGATAGGACAAAAAAAAAAGAATTAGGATTTGTACCCTAATTCTTTTTTCTCGAACTTTTTTTTATTTCTATACGTACATATTAACAATTGCCTCGTACAACTCCTGTTTACCACTGGTTTGTTTCGGCTCCCCTACTTTCTTTCCGTAAGCGTATGCCTCTTCAAACGTCATTTTGCCTTCTTCGAAACGTTTTCCTTCGCCCGAATCGAAACTTGCATAGCGGTCGGCAACCATTTTCTTTATAGGTGATTTTTCCAACAATTCTGCCGCACTTTCCAATGCGCGTGCCATTGCGTCCATTGCGGCAATGTGTGCGATGAAGATATCTTCCAAATCGGTGGAATTACGACGAGTTTTTGCGTCGAAGTTCGTTCCGCCATTATGGAATCCGCCGTTTCTGATGATTTGCATCATTGCTTGGACAAGTTCAAAATTGTCAATCGGGAATTGGTCGGTATCCCAACCGTTTTGGTAGTCGCCACGGTTTGCGTCGATTGAGCCGAGCATACCGGCATCAACGGCACAGGCAAGTTCGTGTTCAAACGTGTGACCAGCCAATGTTGCGTGGTTCACTTCAATATTGATTTTAAAATCTTTGTCAAGATTGTGTGCCTTCAAGAAACCAATAACTGTTTCTGTATCAACATCGTATTGATGTTTTGTCGGTTCCATTGGTTTTGGTTCTATCAGGAACGTGCCTTTAAAACCTTTTGCACGGGCGTAGTCGCGGGCCATAGTGAGCATGGTCGCCATATGTTCCTTTTCACGTTTCATATCGGTGTTGAGCAACGACATATATCCTTCGCGGCCGCCCCAGAACACGTAGTTTGTACCACCAAGTTCAATTGTTGCATCAATTGCATTTTTAATTTGTACGATTGCACGGGCAACCACATCGAAGTCCGGATTGGTTGAAGCGCCGTTCATATAGCGTTTGTGACCGAACACGTTAGCCGTTCCCCACAAAAGTTTAATGCCTGTTTCGGCTTGTTTTTGTTTCAAATATGCAACAATTTCCTTGAGATTTTTCTCATATTCCTCAACAGTTGCCGCCTCTTTCACCAAGTCAACGTCGTGGAAACAGTAATATTCTATGCCCATTTTCTGCATAAACTCAAAACCAGCGTCAACTTTGTCTTTTGCCGCCTGAATCGGGTCAGGGTTTTCATTCCAAGGAAATGATTTCGTTCCTCCGCCAAATTGGTCGGTGCCGTCGGCGCAGAGCGTGTGCCACCATGCCATAGCGAATTTCAGCCATTCGCTCATTTTTTTACCCATCACCATTTTGTTCGCATCGTAGTAACGAAATGCTAATGGATTTTTACTGTTTTTACCTTCAAACTTAATGTTTCCAATTTCTGGAAAAAAAACTTTTTGTGCCATAATTCTATATTGAATAAATCTAATTTTACAAAGTGTATTTTATACACTTACAAATGTATGATTTATTTTGTTTTCTTTATTGAATCCTACTTTTTTTTTGAAAAACATTTTTTTCTTCATTTCAATAGAAATCACAGAAAAAAAACTTCACGCAAAAAGATTTTCAACGTCGAAGGTGTTTAACTCCGTAAATTTTATACCTTTGGGGGAATTTTAAAATAAGATACAATGTTACCAACTATTAATCCTACTCAGACGAATGCGTGGAAAGAATTGGAAAACTATTTCGCCACGTTCAAGGGTACTCAAATGAAGGATATGTTCGCAAAAGATTCTCAACGTGCGGCAAAATATTCCTTACAGTTCGAAGATATTTTCGTTGATTTTTCTAAAAACCTTATCGACGAGAAAGTTATGTCGCTTTTGCTGAAATTGGCAGAGGAATGTGGCTTGAAAGATGCCATCGAAGCTGAATTCACTGGCGAAAAAATCAATAAGACGGAAAAACGTTCCGTACTTCACATTGCGTTGCGTAACCGTAGCAACACGCCGATTTATTCCGACGGCAAAGACGTGATGCCCGACGTGAACCGCGTTCTTGCCCAAATGAAGGATTTCTCAGAAAAAATCATTTCTGGCGAATGGAAAGGTTACACTGGCAAGGCAATCAAATCTATCGTAAATATTGGTATCGGTGGTTCCGACCTTGGTCCGCTTATGGTTACAGAAGCGTTGAAACCATACAAGAAACCGAACATCACCAGCTATTTTGTTTCCAACATCGACGGAACTCACATGGCTGAGACGTTGAAGAAAGTTGACCCTGAAACGACATTGTTCATCGTTGCTTCCAAAACGTTCACCACGCTTGAAACAATGACGAACGCACAAACAGCAAAAGACTGGTTCTTGAAAGCTGCAAAAGACGAGAAAGCCGTTGCAAAACATTTCGTTGCCCTCAGCACAAACGCAAAAGCTGTTTCGGAATTTGGCATCGACACCAACAATATGTTTGAATTCTGGGATTGGGTTGGCGGCCGCTACTCGTTGTGGAGTGCAATCGGTTTGTCAATCGCTTGCAACATCGGTTTCGAAAATTTCCAAGAATTGTTGGAAGGTGCACACGCAATGGACAAACACTTCCGCAACACGGAATTCAGCAAAAACCTTCCTGTAATCTTGGCATTGATTGGCATTTGGTACAACAATTTCTATGGTGCCGAAACAGAGGCAATTTTGCCATACGACCAATACATGCACCGTTTCTCGGCTTACTTCCAACAAGGAAATATGGAAAGTAACGGTAAATACGTTGACCGCAACGGAAAAGAAGTTTCATACCAGACAGGTCCAATTCTTTGGGGCGAACCAGGAACAAACGGTCAGCATGCTTTCTATCAGTTGATTCACCAAGGAACGAAAATGATTCCGTGCGATTTCATGGCTCCTGCCATTTCGCAGAATCCTATCGGCGACCACCATCCAAAGTTGTTGGCTAACTTCTTCGCTCAGCCGGAGGCACTTATGATGGGTAAAACTGCTGAACAAGTTACTGCCGAATTGAAAAAACAAGGGAAATCTGACGAAGATATCGCTATGTTACTTCCATTTATGGTGTTCAAAGGCAACATTCCTACAAACTCAATCTTGTTCAAGAAATTGACTCCGAGAACGTTGGGTTCGTTAATCGCAATGTACGAGCACAAGATTTTCACCCAAGGAATCATTTGGAACATTTTCAGTTTCGACCAATGGGGCGTACAACTTGGAAAACAGTTGGCTAACGTGATTCTTCCTGAATTGAAGAACAACGACGCTGTTTCAAGCCATGATTCTTCAACGAACGGTTTGATTAACAAATACAAAGAAATGAGATAGTATCTCATTTTCGTTGTAATTTATTGTAGAGACGATGTGCACATCGTCTCTACTTTTTATGGATACGATGAAATTTCTGTTCGTTATTTTCATTTTTCTGCTGATTCTGTTCTCCCCCGATTTCTACATTTACGAAACGGTGGTGAAACCAATGGTTTTGGGTGGCTTTCAGTGGTTATACTGGGTTCCGCAGATTGCAGTTTTGCTGTTGATGGTGGCATTTGCGTTTGAAGCTGACCAAACTGCAAAATTCCGCCATATTGGTTTTGCAGGATTTGCATTGCTGTGTCTGCAATTACCCAAAATTGCCTACACGTTGGTTGCACTTGTCGGCCGACTTGCCGCCTTGGTACATATTCCAACTGCACCGTTTACCATTATTGGTGCCGGTTTGGCGGGAATCATTCTTGTGACGTTGCTGTATGGTTGTTTTGTGGAATTGTACCAGTACGACGTGCGAAAGGTTGAAATCGCCTCACCGAATTTGCCACAAACGTTTGACGGCTACAAAATCGTGCATATATCCGACATTCATAGTGGTTCGTGGAATCCGAACGGCAAGCAAATGAAACGAATGGTTGAACTTGTTAATTCACAAAATGCCGATGTGGTTTGTTTCACAGGCGATTTGGTGACGAACAACCATAGCGAGATTGATCCATTTTTTGATTTGTTGCAACAAATTCGTGCAACCGACGGCGTGTTTTCAGTGCTTGGGAACCACGATTATTCTTTTCTGATGAGTTCTCGCGACACGTTGCAACGACTGATTGAGAAAGAACAAAATCTTGGCTGGCGATTGCTGTTAAACGAAAACGAGAAAATCACTCGTGGCAAAGATAGCATTGCCATCATCGGCGTTGAAAATGTTGGTCGTCCGCCATTTCCCCACGTGGGAGATTTACCAAAGGCAAGTCAAGGGACCGAAGGAATGTTCCGCATCCTACTTTCACACGACCCGACACATTGGCGTGAAGAAGTGATTCCAAACACCGATATTCCATTGACACTTTCGGGACATACGCACGCAGGTCAGTTGGATTTGCCATTCTTGTCGCTTTCCCGTTCAATGTATCCCGAATATCGGGGACTATATACCGAGGGCGAACAATCACTCTATGTGAATGCAGGTCTGGGTTTCACATTTTTCCCGATTCGCATTGCGGCACGACCGGAAATAACAGTCATAACACTGAAAAGAAATTAAGAAACTACGGAGTTACAAATGTAGTTTGGTATAATTCCCGTTGAGGCAATTTCTAATTCCACATTTTTCGGAAGCGTGTTTCCTGAAAGGACAAGACACGTATCGATTCCGAATTTGTTTCCGCCTAAAATGTCAGTTTGGAGCGTGTCGCCAACCATAAGAATGTCTTTTTTCTCTATGCTGCCAAATTGTTGTATGTGGTCGAATGCAAAGCTATACATTTGCGAATCGGGCTTACCGAAACGAATGAAAACCTTTTGTACAAGCGATTCCAACAAATTTGCGACACCACCCGTTGCTATGGCAACCTTATCTTTGGAAAGAGGGTATGTGGTATCGCTGTTGGCAACAATAATAGGCATTGTGTAACGACGAAGCAGATTCACCGTCTTCGACAAATCTCTGTTCCAGTCGTAACCTTCATCATCAAGCAACACAAGTAACTGATAATCATCATTCTTGTCCAAATCAACATCGTGAATGGAAATAGTCTTCACGCCATTGATTTGAATATATTGTGCGGAACTCTCGGTGCCAAGATACACGATTGTTCCACCCGAAATTTTTCTGCAAATATATTCTCGAGCAAGCATTCCCGACGAAATCACCTTATCTTCGGAAAAAGCCGTGATACCCGATTCTTGGAACTTTGCCGCAAGCTCCTTCGGACTTCGCGATGCGTCGTTCGTCAACAGAAAAGATTTGATTCCGCATGATTCAAGCATAGTGAACATTTCGGGAATATTTGGAAAAATGCCCTTATAGTTCCGCAGAACGCCATACGAATCAAAAAAGATGACTTTGTACTTTTTTACGATTTCTTTGAACGAAGATATTTCCATACTTATAGTGCGTTGATGAATGAATCAAATACCTGTTGGTTTCCCTGATATTCGGCAAGCATCCGTTCGGGATGAAATTGCAGACCGACAAGGAATTTTTTTTCTGGGGCATAAACGGCCTCAATCAGTCCGTCGTTAGCAGTAGCCATGGCGACAAGCCCTTTTCCAAGTTCCTTAATCCCTTGGTGATGATAACTATTTACTTTGATTTCGTTTTGGTTATACCACGAATGCAAGGGCGTGTTTGGAATAATTGTTATGCAGTGACGATGTTCGTCATAGTGCTCATAATCAATATGTTTCACCAAATTATTATTGTATTCGTGAACATCGTGATGAAGTGTGCCGCCAAGCATTACATTTATAATATGCAGCCCTCGACAAAAACCGAGAATTGCCTTGTCGCGTGCGTATGCGTGCTTGAAACATGCGGTTTCTATATCATCTTTAATCAAGTCTAATTCTTCGGGATTATCATAATTGTCCCCATATAATTGAGGATTCACATCGCCTCCTTCAACCATCATAAGTCCATCATAATCAAAGAGATATTCTTGAAGAACTGTTTTTGTGGTTTCAGCAATGGGTACGAAAACAGGCATAATGCCACGAGCACATAAGATAGTGGCATAAATTTCAGAAACCCAATTGATTGGCTTATTTTTCCGAATTTGTCGGCGACTTACGATAAGAACCTTCTTTGTCATTTACACACGATTTGGAGCGACAAAAAGAGTTCCAATATCTTTCCCATCGAAAATGTCATAGAGGATTTCCGGTTTGTCACCATTTGCAATAATGGTGTCAATATGGTCTTTGTGACAAATTTTTACCGCTGAAATCTTGGTTGACATACCGCCAGTTCCAAAACTTGTTCCTGCCGAACCAGCCGCATTCGATACTTTTTCGTTAACTTCGGTGATAATGGAAATACGTTTCGCATCGGGATTTTTGCGAGGGTCCTTGTCAAAAAATCCGTCAATATCGGAAAGGATGATGAGCAAATCGGCCTTGCAAATCGAAGCAACCATTGCTGAAAGCGTGTCATTGTCGCCTATCTCGATTTCATCAGTGGAAACGGTGTCGTTTTCGTTCACGATGGGAACTGCACCGATTTCAAGCAATTTTGCGAACGTGTTTTCAGCGTTTCTATGTTTTTCTTCGTTAGTAATCACATCGGACGTAAGAAGAATTTGTCCGACGTTGATGTTGTGAACCTCGAAGAATTTTCGATAGATTTTTGCAAGAATAGCTTGCCCGATAGCAGCCATTGCCTGTTTGCCCGGAATGGTATTCGGACGTTTCTTTTGTCCAAGTTTTCCCACACCGACGGCAATTGCCCCCGATGAAACGAGAACGACTTGGCGACCTTGCTGTTTAAGAGTTGCAATTACATTCGTTATATGTTCAATTCTTCGTAGATGCAAACGTCCGTTTGGAAACGTGAGCGACGACGTGCCAATCTTAATAACGATACGCTTTTTGTCCTTTAAAGCTTTCCTGTAATCCATCTCGTTGTAAAATTATAGGTCGCAAATGTATAAAATTAAATCATAAATGATTGTTGCAGAGAGATAAAAAAAGTGCATCAACCTAAGTCAATGCACTTTTGAATAAAAATTATCTTGTATTAGATAAGGTTCAATTCTTTCAGCGTAGTAACGTTACCCTTCACTGATTTCGCACTTGCGGCGAATTTTTCTTTTTCTTCAGCGTTAAGGTCAAGTTCAACGATTTTTTCGATACCGTTTTTGCCAAGAATTACAGGAACGCCGATGCAAAGGTCTGATTCGCCATATTCGCCTTCAAGCAAAACAGAGCAAGGAATCATTTTCTTTTGGTCGTGAAGAATAGCTTCAACAACGTAAGCACCTGCAGCACCTGGAGCGTACCAAGCCGAAGTTCCAAGCAAGCCAGTCAATGTGGCACCGCCTACCATTGTAGATTTCACAACTTCCTCAATCTTTTCAGCAGAAAGGAAGTTTGAAACTGGCATACCTTTATATGTAGCGAAACGAGCCATAGGAATCATAGTTGTGTCGCCGTGACCACCAATTACGAAACCTTCAACTTCGCCAGCGTTGCAACCAATAGCTTGCGACAAGAAATATTTGAAACGTGAACTGTCAAGTGCACCACCCATACCGATTACTCTGTTCTTTGGCAAGCCAAGAGATTTAAGAGTCAAGTATGTCATAGTGTCCATTGGGTTCGAAATACAAACGATGATAGTGTTTGGCGAGTATTTCAAAATGTTTTGAGCAACACCTTTTACAATGCCAGCATTTACACCAAGCAATTCTTCACGAGTCATTCCAGGTTTACGTGGAATACCAGAAGTGATGACAACAACGTCGGAATTAGCCGTTTTTGAATAGTCGTTTGTGCAACCAATAATGCGAGTGTCAATTCCAAGCAATTGAACAGTCTGCATCATATCCATTGCCTTACCTTCAGAAACACCTTCCTTGATGTCAAGCATTACAACTTCGTCTGCGATTTCCTTAAATGCAAGAACGTTGGCACAAGTGGCTCCAACATTTCCCGCTCCAACAACAGTTACTTTCATATTTTTTAAATTAAAGTTTATCAAAAAAATTCATACGTACAAATATACATTTTTTTCGGTGATTATTCACACGATACTGTTTTTTTGTTAGAAAAATGATAAATCCACTTCCTGAACAGGTGATTTTAAATGAATGTTTCCCTGCAAATCCCCATAAATGGCGATTTTCCCATATTTCTGCGACGGTTACTTTTGCAAAAAAATTACAACTATGGGACTATTAAGCAAGATTTTCAACAATGCCCGAAAGCCAGACGGATTTTTCGGGAAGATGATGGTGAACGGAATGAATACGGGTTCACATGCGGCAATGTCGGAATGGGCATTTGCAAAGATTCTGGTTCCGACCAGCGGCGAGCTGCTCGACATTGGATGCGGTGGCGGTGCAAATTTAGCAAGACTGCTGCAACGAAGCAAAAACGCCAAAGTTACAGGCATTGATTATTCCACGGTGTCGGTTAAGAAATCGTTGAGTTTCAACGCCGAAGCGGTGCGACAAAACCGTTGCCAGGTGTTGGAAGGCGATGTTTCGGCACTACCTTTTGCCGACGGACAATTTCAGTTGGTAACTGCTTTCGAAACCATCTATTTTTGGCCCGACATTGAACATTGCTTCAAGGAAGTGTTACGTGTGATGGCTCCGAGCGCGCAGTTCTGCATTATAAACGAGTCGGACGGCAATCAGCCATCTGACGACAAATGGGCAAGCATTATTGACGGTATGCACACATACAAGGCGGAAGAAATCCAGACGCATCTTGAAAATGCAGGATTCGGCAGCATATTGGTTTCGGTTGACGAAAAGAATCATTGGCTTATAGCTACGGCAAAGAAAATGTAATTGTTTAATTTTTAATATTTTATACTATGAACAGAGTTAGTAAAGTATCGTTTATGTGGGTAGTGATAATGGTTGGTTTTGCAATGCACATGCTTGCCGATATGCTTCCCGCTTTTTGGGGCGTGAACATCGCCATGCCTGACGCAACGGGCGAAGCACCTGTAGGAATGCTTATTTTTATGATGTCGCTTTCATTTTTCATTCCTATGTGCGGACTGCTTTGTATGCAATACCGCCGTTGCAAGGCAATGCTGACGATAAACCTCGTGTTGGCAGGCATTATGATGGTATTCAACATTTTTCACGCATCGGAACTCATTGCGGAATTTAATCCTGTGCAGTTGCTCATTCACCCTGTAATGGTAGTTGCAGGCATTTATTTGTTCATTTTCTCGCTTCGAGAGAAGAAAGCATTGTGTAAATAATGTGATTCGCTATAATTTTTAAGTTTTGTTTGTGACAGCCGAATACCGAGGGGTATTTGGCTGTTTGTTTTTGTATTATTGAACATTGTAATTCCCCATTTTCCCTATCTTTGCCGCATTATGAATGAAAAAGCAACGACACCGTACCCAGAGCGTACGGAAGATGTTATTATACTCGTGTGCGAACCTGCAACCGAGTATGGGAAACCACTCGAAAAGATTGCGACTCTAAAGATTTTGAAAAAAGGTTTAAGAAAATATGGAACTTAGCAAAATAAAAAAGGGATTTTGCAACCCCCTTTTTAATGAGTTTTCTTGCCGTAGCCGAAAACTCGCACGAACTTAATCGGCTCTTGCCCACGTGTTTCTAAACTTGCGTCTTCATTTTTCACATAGGACGATGCAAATATACAACATTTTGTGGCGGTTGTCAAGTGCAATTCACAAAAAGCCATCGTATTGTTGATGAGGAGATTTTTTGCCTCGCTTTGCTCGGCTGCGAAATGACGACGTTTGACAGGAAGGGGAAAAAGAAAAGGGAAAATTGCGGAGCAATTTTCCCTTTTCTTTCCTTTTATCACCCTAAGCCCCGTCATCTCGAACGAAGTGGAGCGAAGTGAGAGACCTCATTACCGAACAACAACCTTCACCGTTTCCCCTTCTGCAACCACAAAATACACCCCTGCCTTAAGGTTTGCATTTGCGATTTTCTGACCAGAAACGGTTACCACGAATGCTGGTGCTTCGCCGTTTACAAGGATTTGACCGTTTACGATTGTAACCGCCGTGGCGTTGGATACTGCATCTACAGCCAACGTGCCTTCGCCACCACCTTGAACGCTACCGCCTGTGCCATCTTCGTTTTTAGTTGTGAATGAACCTGCGTATTCTTTAAGAACAGATTTGTTTGATGCCAATGCCTTGAACGAATAACCGTAATCCGACGCTGTTGAAAGACCTGTTACCGTGAATTTGAAGCCTTCCACATCCGATTTTAGTTCGTAACTCTTTGTTGTTGAGAAATCTATGTTTGCCAACTGCCCTTGTGCGTTGAACGTAAGTGTGCAAAATGTTACTCCATTGTTGGAAATTGTAAGCGTGTAGGAATTTGCATTCTCGTTTTTAGGCATTGAAAACTCTGCTTCTGTTTTCTCTGGAACCACAGCAACCTCGTCGTTGGTTAATTCCACCGTTTCCGCACCTATGCACTCTATATTTTTAAATGTCCCCCAACAAGCACTTTCTTTATACAAATCTTTGCTCTCGCAAGTGATATACAACGTTCCATTATAATTTTCAAACGAATCTTTGTAGGCTTTAGGTGGATTTGTTGCTAAACAAGTAACCTTTCTAAGATTTGTGCAACCATAAAATGCTTCGTCATAAATTTCTGTCACACTTGCTGGTATCGTTATTGAGGTAAGATTACTAGATTCATCGAATGCATATCCTATTGTGGTTACCGAAAAGGTATATCCTAATCCAGTCACTGTATTAGGAATAATTATCTCTCCTGAATACTCTACCTCACTTGAAGAAGACGTAACAGCAACACTTTTATTATTAAGCACTTTGTAACAAATATTGTTATTTTTGAATTGTAAACCACTTCTTGAAAAATCTAATTCATCTGGAATTATGATAGAAGACAAACCCGTACAACCTTGAAAAGCGTATTTTACTGAAGTAATACTATTAGGTATTGATATCGATGTAACATTAGAACAATTCTCAAAAGCATTATCCTCAATAGATATTACGTTGAATGTGTTTCCTGCTGTGACCGTATTTGGGATAATAATATCACCTGAATAAAATGTATTATGAAATTCATAATCATCATAATAACCATTTTTTACCACTACAACTTCTTTCCCATTTAATACCTTATAGCGTATACCATCTTTTACAAAATATAATTCTGCCCGAGAAACATCCATCTTTTCTGGAATAATAATACTCTCAATATTATGACTCTTATAAAAATGGTAATCTGAAGTAAGTTCTGTACACTCTAATTCTGATAAATCTATTGTCTTAAGGTTTTGAGAAAAAGTGAAATATTCAGCCAAGCATCCCTTTGTGATTTTTACATATTCTAACAATGGATTCGGATTAAAATAACTCGGTACTGGTCCAACATACGAAGTTAGATTTGTACAACCATTGAAAACCTCAATACTAATACTTGTAACACTATTGGGTATAACAATAGAGGTTAGTTCTGTACATCCATAAAAAGCACCTCCCCCAATTTCTGTTACTTGAAATGTACTTCCATAAGCAGAAACAGTTTCTGGTATTACTATTTCACTTTGTATTTCCTTATTAACAATTCCTGTTAGCTTAACTTCTTTATTGTTTAGAACATCATAATGAATATTGTTGTTTTCAAATCCTAATCCAGATATAGACACATCTAAATTATCAGGTAGTGTTATATAGGTTAAATTACAATCCTTTAATGCACCTCCTCCCAATTCCATCACACTATTGGGAATAATCATTGTTGTAAGACCTGTACATCCCCGAAAACATTCATATCCTATGGCTACTACACTATTGGGAATTGTAACAGAGGTAAGTTCGGGACAATTACAAAAACAAGCCATTCCTATTGAAGTCACATTATACGTTTTCCCTCCATACGCAACACTAACTGGAATAACAACATTACTAGAATACCCCGCTCCCTCTTTATAATAAGGGTAAGAGCCATAAGTAACTTCAACATCGTTTTCCGTAATAATGTTATAATAAATCCCATCAACTTCAAAATCATAAGCCCACACGCTGCTTGCTACAAACAGAATGAGGGAAATTATAAAAATTCTTTTCATTTTTTTCTATTTTATAATTAAACATCTTGCCCACAATAGTCCGATGCAGGCTTTCGGTAGTTCCGCCATTGTTTTCGTATGCACATAAAAAAAGCGTGGAACCAATCTTTTGTATTTGAATTTCATAGGCCTTCGACATCCTTTTTCTACCAAATACACGAGAAAAGCCCACGCCATAAGCGTGAGCGTTTTGAACTTTTCTCTTGGTAGAAATCCAAACTTGTCGAAGGTTTTGAAATTCAAGATACAAGCAAACGCTTTTTCGACCACCGAAGTGGCTATTTACAAATGTGCGTACAACTACGCTACTGCTTCATAGGCAAAAAGATTAAAATTTTCACAAATTCGTTTTTTCAAAGATATAAAAAATTTGATGTGGAACTCTTTGTTTTATACAAATTTTATAGCAAAAACGTACCTTACGGCACGTTTAATAAAAATATAAATTCTCGTATTCTACCGATATGAAGTGCCTAACGGCACAATTTTTCCCCCTTTTCGTCACACAAACAGCACCAGCACTTGTGCCACAAGCACCCTGAGAAACATCGTCAACGGATATACGGTTGAATATGCCACGGCGGCTTGGTCGTTGGTACAAATACTGTTTGAATAAGCCAATGCAGGCGGATCGGTCATTGCTCCCGAAATCATTCCCGCTATGGTGAAATAACTTCTATGGCAGACGTAGCGTGCCACAATGCCCATAATCACGCAGGGGAAAAATGTGATGATAAATCCGTACAAAATCCATTTGTAACCGCCTCCCGCAACAATATCGACAAATCCATCGCCCGCGCCTAAACCGACAGCCGCCATAAACAAACAAATTCCAATTTGACGCATAAAATGTATAGCAGACGACGGCATATAGGTCACTAAATGCACTCTCGTTCCAAACCGTGCTATCAAAATCGACACGATAAGCGGACCACCAGCCAAGCCCAACTTCACGGGCACTGGCATACCTGGGAATGTTATTGGTATCATACCGAGCAACACGCCCAACGCGATGCCAATAAAACTTGAGACCAACTGTGGTTCATTCAACGCTTTAATGGAATCACCCAAAAGTGACTTTACTTTTTCTACGTTGTCGATGGCCCCAACAACGGTCAAACGGTCGCCGAACTGGAGAATCAAGTCTGGAGTGGCTATCAGGTCAACGCCTGCACGACGTACACGGGTTATGTTTATGTGGAATGTTTTCGACAAACCCAAATCGCCCAAACGTTTTCCGTTCCACTTTGAATTTGTTATCACAAGTCGTTCACACACAAGTTCTTTCGGAGATTCCTTTTCCCATTGCTCCTGACTCATATCAATCTTTCTTCCGAAAAGTGCCGTAACCGCTTCAACGTCTTCGGGTTTTGCCAAAAGATAAATTTTATCGTTCTGATGAAGTTCAATATCGTCGTCGGCAAGAACCGCATTGGCGGAATTTTTCGATAAAATACGGCTGGCAATGACCTCGCGACCCGCATAGCACAACGCCTGTTGAATTGTTTTTCCGCAAATTGCCTCGTTTGTCACTTCCAGTGTCAGCAATTGCAGACTGGTGGCGTTGTTGAGATTATTTTTGTCGAAAATTTTCTCCTCGTTCGACGATTCGGAACGGAAAATATATTTCAACAAAATGATGCTCAAAATAATTCCCACGACGCCCAACGGATAAGCCACGGCGTAACCTTGCGCGAATAACGGCTGAGCCACGTTGTGAATGTCGCTGTAGGTCTGCTGAGCGGCACCGAGTCCGGGCGTGTTTGTAACCGCACCGTACAGCACGCCAATCATGGCAAGAATGTCCTCGCCCGTAACCACGTGGATGCAGTATGCAGTGGCACTACCGAGCAAGACAATTCCCGTTGCCAATAAATTAAGCGACACGCCGCCTTTCCGGAACGAAGAAAAGAAACTCGGACCAACCTGTATGCCAATGGAATAGATAAAGAGTATCAACCCAAATTCTTTAATGAAATGCGAAGTTGTTGCGTCGAGCAACAAGCCAAAATGACTTGCAAAAATGCCCACAAACAAAATCCACGTAACGCCAAGCGACACGCCGCAGATTTTTATACGGTTCAACACAAGTCCCAATGCAATGGTCACGGCGACAAGCAAAATTGAGTGTGCCACGCCGAAATTGAATAATAAATTTGAAAACCAATCCATATTTTAGAATAAATTCATTTTTGCCAATCCAAACGATTCCTCCTGACACAAAATGCGGAGAAATTCTTTTGTTGAACGTTTCATATAACTGTCTTTGCGGATATGATAGCACCCTTCCATTGTGCAGTCCGAAATGTCGAGCGGAACCGAAGTTATGCCGTTCTGGTTGCCGACCGTGGCCTGCGAAAGAAGCGTCACCAGCAAACTTTGGCGAATGAGGTTTAAAAGCACGTTGATGTCGTTCACCTCGACCATGACGGAAAAATTATGTTTCTGCACGTCGGCAAGCCGCTCAAACGTGTTTCTTGCCTGCATTCCCTTTGTTGGAAGAGCCAGATTCCACTTTTCAAGAGTTTTCAGACTAATTGATTTTTGTTTTGCCAACGGGTGCGATTCGTTCATCACCACCGACAAATTGTTTTCAAAAATTGTCTGTGACTCAATGTTGGGAAACAACTCCGACGAACGGTAACTCAACGCCACGTCGATTTGTTCCTTGTCGAGCATAAGCATCAGTTCCTCAACCGATTGGCAGTAAATGTTGAGTTTTATATTCGGATACAATTTCCTGAATTGAAGCACCGCTTCGCTCAAAAGAAGCGAAAACGTGTAAGTCACGCCGATATTCAATTCGCCTACGTTCAAATTCTGAACATCGCGGATTCTTTCTATGCACGTGTTTGCTTCGGAAATGGTACGCAACGCCGACGGAAAAAATTCCTTGCCAATGTCGGTCAAGTCAACGTGGTGCGAATTTCGAGTAAACAGTTCCACTCCCAACTCGCCTTCCAATTGCTTTATTTGTTGAGACAGAGTGCTTTGCGTCACATTTAGCAATCGTGCCGCCTCCGAAAAGTTTTTCATTTCCGCAACCTTCACAAAATATTTCAACTGCCGTAACTCCATCTGTCGTTCAAATTTTTTGCAAGAATACAATGTTTTTTAGAAACCGACTATCGTTTTTAATTATTTTATTCAATTGTTACTATAGATTTTTCTAATAAAAAGAGATGCCATCCAAAGACAGCATCTCTTTCATCGTTGTTTAATTAATTGACTAAAAGTTAATTGAACAAAAATACTTTTGCAAAAATAAGAGCTACCATAACGCCCATAACAATTAAAAATCCCATATCTATACGTTTTTTGTTTACAAGCACAAAGGAATCCCGATTTCCGTTGAAAAAGAAACAACCGTGATGGTTTTTCTCAATACCAACTATTTGCATTGTTTAATAAAAAAATAGCGATAGCAATCATAAGAATGAGCGATGGCAGAAGTTTGTCCGTTCCGTGTTTAGCTGTACCGTCACCTACCCTATCAATCTACAACCTTCAGCTCTGGCACAAACGGTTCCGTAACCGTTCCTTGGCGGGCATCGTTCTCGAACGGGAACACATCGGCTGCCTCGAAAAGGTTCTTGTAGTGTGCGCTATAGTAGCGAAGCGTCACTTGTCTGTTGCTGCCTGTTGTTACTGGCTCTGTTATGAACAAGAAAAACAGACCTTCCTCGGGTTTTGAAACTCCCACGCATTGGCCGTCGATGAAGGCGGCAAGCACGTCGTTGCCAGTCAATTCAAAATCCGAGGCCCTGTCGGGGAATTGCTCCGCAAGGTCTATTCTCACCACGGCGGTCATCGACGAGTTGTAGTCGTAGTCGCTCGATGCCGTCCACGTAGGTGCGGAAACTTTGCCTACCAACGTCTCGGAATTGGAAATAGGCGTATTGTCGTCTTTTTTGTTTTTGTCTTTCTTGCAGCCCGTTGCACAAAGCAACAGGACGCAAGATGCAAGTATCATCAGTTTGTTTTTCATTTCTTTATCAATTTAATGGTTATTATTTCTCCGTTACTATTAAGTACAGCATTATACATACCCGAAACAACGTTCAATGAATTGAGATAATTCTGAACTTGTTGTTCGCTTTCGGCATTTTTCAATTCACCTACGAATTTACCAGCCACCGTGTAGAAACGTACATCGGCAGGATAATAGCGTGATGAATTGTCTGCACCAAAGTCAAGCAAAACAGGATTTCCAAGCGTTCCAAGATGGTTGTTGGCCGTATAACGGAACATTGGTTGAGTAGTACCAAGAATATCGCCGTCTTGTTCCAACCTGAATGTTACCGATTCTGCATTTTCCGTAGCACTGATTGTCACGAAGAACAATGTGTCGCCATCAACTTCCTGCGGACGAGCAATACCTGCAAGTTCGGTACCGACGTATGCAAGAACGCGTTGGTCGCTGTTAGTCTGACCGTCGATTTTCGCAACGAGAGTCATATTGCCAGAAGCCATCGGATTAACAAAATCAACGACATCTTCGGCAAGTTCCTCGCCACTCTTGAGAACTGACGACGGTTTGTAGTAATGCATATTCACCGAAGTTTCTCCATTGCGGTAGAACAGATATCCCTGACCTGGTCGCATAGACTGCAAAGAACCTTCCCAACGACCTTCTTGAGAGAACACTGCCACAGCGTCCTTAGACTTAATCACGTCGCCATATTGTGCATCGTCAAAATAGTCTGCCAATGCATCGCGAAGCGAAGTCGGCTCGTCAAGCAGATAAGCGATGGTGTTCCAACCTTTATTGAGCGTCACTTCGCGTTGTTCCTCGGTAAGCGAGCGACCATCCACGTTGATTGACATTTCGCTTGACACATACATCATATGCATATTGTGGAAATCAGTCTGCGTAAGAGAACCTGCCCAACGTTGATTTCCATCCTCATTTACAAATTCAGAGAATGCACGTTGCGACGGCGATTTGATTAAATCACCATTAGCGAATCCATCTTTTCCTGTAAACATATCGTTTGGCGATGATTTTTCTGGGTTGACGTTCCAAGATACCCAGTTCCAACCTTTGTTAAGATGAATGTTCTGCATTTCACTTGACGATTCTGTCATCTGCAAAGCAACTGGTTCGCCAACATAACCCGGAGTTGAGTTATTTTTATACGTAAGTGCAACCGATGGATTGAGCGTATAAATTTTACCTGTGGAAGCGCGCCACAACTTGATTGTAAGCGGTTGCGACTCCATACTGCTGTTTCCGTAGATGGTAAGATATACATAACTCTTGTTCGTGTTGTTGTCGAACATATTGTGAGTCTTGCCAATCATTTCGTTGTTGCTGAACACGGCAATAATATCACGTGTATCGGCATCGAGACGAGTTGTGTTGTCTGCACTAATTATTTGCACTTGTCCACGAAGCGACATAGAATTATCGTATTCACCACGGTCAACCTCATCCCACGGACACGTTGCAATGACGCTATAGTCAATCAACAGTGGTTCAGCCAATCCAGTTTCATCAGTAAGATAAATAATGGTGCTATATTCACCAATAGGCAAATCCTTGTTGTATGTCAGACGGATTGTTTTTCCCTGAAGTGGGTCTAACGAACCATATGGTTGGTCAACCTCGAGCCATGCAGGAACCGATTCAATGGTATATTGATGGCGCATACCTACATTGTTATGAATCTCTACATCAACGTAGTTGTATTCCTCTTCAGTCCAATCGTAATCGTGTTCGATGCTGATAGATTTTGTATCCCATTTCAAACTATTGCGGTCAACAAATGCAGTCCACATTACAGGCGACGGCATTGGGTTTCCGTTCAAATCTTCCACATCGCGTACGGTCACGTAGATGTTCTGCTTGTTGATTTCTCGGTCGAGCATATTCAAATTGATAAGCAATTCTGAATTGTCGTACGTCCATGAGAAATTCAGTTTTGAAAGCAAACCGTGGTCACGTACAGGAGCATAATTGTCTTTGTCAGCAAGAGATGCCACGTTTGATTGTTCTGCATCCAAAATCAGCGGAACAACTTTGTCAACCACATTACCGTTTGCATCTTTGAAAACACGTTGGTCGTTCGGAGAGAATACCAATTCAAGAATGCCGTTAGCGTTCAATATCTGTTCTTCGAACGGCAGATAGGCAATCAAGCCCATTTCATCACCAGCAGGAGAAACATTATCGAAATCCTCCACAATATTTTGTGGCAATGCCTGCTCAAACACAGTGAACTCGTCAACGCTACCCTTGAAACCTTCACCACCGAGAGCCATAGCGCCAGTTATGCCCGATACTTTTGTCGCAGCAATGTTGTTTGTCAGCTGACCATCAATGTAAACAGCCGCATTGTTGTATGTACGGTTGATTGACAGAACTAAATGGTGCCATTCGTTGTCGGCAAACGAACCAATAGGTAATTTCTGGTCACCTGTCTTCAAAACAAGTTTTCCTGATTCGAATCCAATCCATGTACCAGATTGAACGCTGTCGTTTTCAACTCTTCCAGCAGTAAATACTGGAGCATCGCTCGATTCAGTCTTGAACCAGAACATAAGAGTTTCGTCGTAGATAGAAGAACGGGCGAGCAAATTACCATCAAGCTCAACTTCCGTATTGTCGAGTTCAAGCGAAATACCTTTTGGCAAATTCCACGCAGTTCCCTTTGTGTAAAGAGTTGCTCCATGTGCCATATCGGTAAGTTCAGTTCCGCGACCTTCGTTCATTGGATAGTATGCAAGCAGACCTTGTTCGTATCCAGTAAGACGACGCATATTCGTAGCAGCAATTTCTTCTTGCGTAAGGACCTTGTTCCAAATACGAGCTTCAAGCATATTTCCCTTGAAACCTTGTCCAAAGTTTACCAATGCCGAACCATTTACCGCAAAGTCAGACAAATGATTTGAATATTCACTATCGTAATTGGTTATATCCTCAGTGCCCAAGTAGAAACGAGCCTGTTTTTCTTCATTGTCGTACGTCATTACAACTCTGACAAAATCTGTTATTGGAGAAGAGATTTCTTTCGACAATGCATAACCATTCAAAGAAAGAATGGCAAGTTGATTTCCAACTATTCCATACGTAAAACTATCTTCCCAATTATCAGCATCGCTATAGCTGAAAATGTTGCCACCGAGCATATCTTCTGGCTTAATAATTACATCGATAGAGAACGATGTGTTGTCGAGTGAACGGTTAACTTTACTTTCCACAAATGATTCCATTTCTCCATCAAAATGAAGCGATGTACCTGCCGTAATACCCGTTTCGTTGGTAACTCCCACCAATTGGAAATTATTGTCTTCGTCGAGATAATTTCCTGCAATTGGTTCTGAGAAACGGAGTTTAAGGTCGTCCTCTATACCAAGAACCGCACTTACAGGTTGTGGTTTACCAAATAAAACAGGAACACGAGTGTCTTTCGTACCAGAAATCACTTCGGATGCTTTGGTCACAAAACCTGATCCGTAGCGACAGAACGAAACGGCACGCAAGTCATACTTCTGTTCCATCGGGTCACGTTCGCCGTAGAAACGGAACGGCACAATTCGACCGTTTTCTATCATCGCCTTGCTTCCTGTGGCAAGTTGATAGAGAGAATCTTCGGCATAGAACGAGCACTGATTTACCCAATTATCATCAGATTGAGTAGAAAGTTTGTATTGGAACTCAATATGGTCGAAATTCTTGTGATGAATGTCGAAACCAGTGATGTCAATTGGCAGATAGTAGCCAACTGAATCCTGTGGCGAAAGTGTGTTCATAACCCAATTCTGACGCGGTGAAGAAATTTCCACATCGCTTGAGATTGGCAAGAAATGAACCGAAAGATTCATATCGGCACCAGTGGCAGGACATTCTTGGAGACCCAACCTCAACGCAAGGTCGTTGTAATCGTCAACCGTACCACGTTCTACTTCCAATGTCTGAATAACAGGAGTTCCCGGTGCTATTCTATAAGAAATATTCTGAATAAGCGGAGCTCCATTCACATACAATTTTGCTCCGTCAGGGTTGCTTGTTCCATCGAAAGAAAGGAAGAAATTGTCAGCTTCGGCAGCATCGCCGTTATCAACTTCTCCGTCGTTACGAAGTTCTATGCGGAATGTAGCACGTTTGTCGGCACCAACATTTGCAATCTCAAACACATTGGCACTCAACCCAGGTTTTGATGTCCACAGCGTTCCGTTGCCAATAATAGTTCCCTCGTTGTAGAAACGTGTGCGTTCAACGTCTTCGTGCGGACACGCACTTGCTCCTGCTTCGGTAAAGAACACGTACGAACCATATTTGAGATCATTGTTGTCCTCCTGCCCTACTTGAGTTCTAATTTCCTCGGTTTTTGACAACCAAGTGGAATCGAATGCCGCACGATAAACCGAAACGGTAATGTCGCCTCTTGAGTCTGGCACAATGGTGAATCCAGATTCTTTGGCACTACTTCCCGTCGTTGTCATACGTTTGTCGGAATCCATATTCTTAATTGGGTCGAAATCCAATTTAAACTTACTTGAATTTGTCACCGTACCCAATTCCTGTTTGTTTTTCTGACGTTCTTCACCCAAAGTAAGTTCGCCATCATCGCCTTCAACAAGATCTTGAGTGTAGAAATTCTTAAGTGCTTCGGCCGCCGAAGTTCCGAACGTAGCACTTTTATCTTTGAAATTGCTAATGTTCGCAATCACACTTCCAATGGCAGTACCAGCCGCCGTTCCACCTGCACCCATCGCATCGGAACCGATTAACGCCCAACCTTGTGGCAATTCGTTGTAAGAACCTTCTGCTTCGTATGAATCGCTATATGAATAACTTGTTCCGTCGGAAACGCTGTATGCGCCGATTTTCATACCACTCGTGCGAGCTTCAACTTTTTCACGTTCATTTTGAATCAGAATGGTTATCCACTTCATAATCATATTGTTGTAAGCGGCAATTTCGTCATTGTACGCACCGTCACCTTCAGGGATAAACATATCGTAACTCATCTTCGGCAACACGCCTTGAATGTAATTCTCGGTTTCGTGATACCAATACGTTGGTTTTCCATACGCATTTGCAGCAGCCTGTGCCTCTTCTGCCGAGTTAAAGCTCATAAGCAGATTTTGGCGTTGCAATGCCAAGTTAGGAATCACAGTTCCCAAAATATAATTTTGCGTATATGTAAACGTATTATCAAGTTGTAGTCCTTGAACCACTTTTTGACCAGTTACAAGATGGTATGTCTGACCATTTTCATCAACGCCTTCGGCAAGTACAAGCATTGCTCCCGCTTCGATGGCTGGTTGACGCATTTGGAACAAACTGTCGTCGATTACGGCAACTGTCTTCGCCTTACCAGCAAGTTGACTCATCGTTGCACCAACAAATACGTCGGCACCGCTACCCACATCGCCTGGTGATGATGAAGTTTCGATACGTTCCTTGGTAGTAACCGAATATTCGTAACTTGAACCAAAATCAAATGTGTGTGAAATTGGAATACTAAAACTAAATGCTTTGCTTGTATTGAATGTAGAACCCGTATAGGAACCTGTTCCTGCAGGTGCGGCAACAATACCTATGTCGGACGTTACGCTCAATCCCCACGTAGGTTTCAATTCTATACCAAACGTAGCTTTTGTCTGGGTATTGAATCCAAATTTGTAGGTGGTACCTGCTTCTACATAAGCGCTACTTCCAGCACCTCCTGGGTCACGAATAATATCGAGCAACTGAATATCTGCCGTCGTTGAAATAAGTTCTTTTTCGTGAATGTCGGAACCAACGATGAAACCGCGGAAAACATTGGTTTCAACAACGCTTCCTTCTGTTTCGAGAGCAACGCTCACTGTACGCAAAGCACCTTCGCCAGCACTTTCCACGTCAATATCGTCAACCATAAGCCATACGTTGCCGTTCATACCTTTTTCGTCGAGCTTATAAACTTCGCTATCGGTAGTATTGTGCATACCGTTACGAACAGTCACGCTACCGCCACGCCATGGAACACGGTCAAGTGTGCCAGATTGCGAGTCGTTGTTGTAGAAATAATTTTCGTACGCTTTCGCTTTATATTGATATTTTCGATTTGTGTAGAACAACGGATATCCGAGTGTGTAACGAACCGTGCCGTCGTCTTGTATAGCATACAAGTTGATTTTTTCTTTCTTGTCAGGGTTAATATTGCTTACCTCCATCGATGGTTCTCCGTAACCCTCGCGTTCAAGTCCATAAAGCAACTGTGTAAGTTCAACTTGTACAGGATTGTGGTAGATACGATTATACAGTGCGTTATAGTGCGTAGAATCACCGTCGTACACCTCGCTACCCCAAGGAATTGCCACTGACTGCTGTGACTCAGGAGCGACACTTGACGATATGTTTACAAGTACGCTATCCTTATCATGGTCATATACAGCCGTATAATCGGTCAGAGATGCGTTGGTAAGGTCAACCACGTCGCTACCCGAACCCGATGCGAACAATGTTGCATATCCTTTGGCTGTTGCTTGAACTACCTTATATTTTACAGGGAACAAATCAACTTGGAATTCACCAGTTTCAATATCAGGTTGAATTATGATACGTTTCTTTTCAAACAATGTGTTTGTTTGACCAACCACACGGGAATTATCGGCATTTGCGACAGTAGAAGCTGTGGCAGAAGTCTTATATAGCGTATGTTCAACCTTCTGCATAACCGTGTCACGAGTTAAATCGTTCGGGTCGTGAACGAAATGAGCGGTATTGTCGCCTTCCAACTGAAGTACCAGTTGCAAATCGTCACCAAGGTTGTTTTTACCCAAACCGAATGCCTGAGGTAAATCACGTTGGTCGTTACCACCAGCAACACGTCCTACAAGACGAACTTTGGTATCGTCGTAAAAACGTACACCGTCAAGTGGTTTTGAGAGCGAGAACACTTCCTCGCCACCTTCAACACGCAAAATTCCGTCACCTTCAAATTGGTGTCCAGTCTTAAACACTTGCAATTTACACGGCTGACGTTGCGGTATAATAATCTCGAATGTTCCGTCAATAGCTGTTGTAAGCGGAGCATTACCACGACGAATTGTATCGTTGTTCAATAGGAACATAGCGCCTGCAACAGGTATTGTTGAATTTTTATACAACACGCGTCCTGTCAGACGAACCGACGAAGTATTCACAAAATCCAAACCGCTAACCATTGCATTCTTTGCCGACATAGTAATGGTAGCCGTTCCTCCTTGTGCGTTATATGAAAAGATGCCATATTCCGAAGTCGGAATAACAACATAATCTGTAGTAGCATTCACCGCATATTCAAGACTATCGAACTTGAAACGACCAGTTGCATCAGTTTTCGTCGTGCGAACTACGTTTCCGTCTGGGCCCTGCAATGTGACAGTCACGCCGTTCATGCCGCTGTTGTCGGTAAGCAGAACGGAACCACTGATTTCACCATATTTGGAGCGAACACCTTCTGTTGTAGCATAGTTTTCGGTATTTTTTCCGTTACAATTATAGAACGCGGTTATAGTATATTCATAGTTTTTGCTTGGAATGGCAGTTTGGTCAAAAAATGAATTTTCCAAGCCCATGTAAACCGTATCGGCAGCATCATCGCTATTGAGTTCTTTTCGTTGCAACAAAAATTCGTCAACTGCCGACGATGAAGCCGTCCAGTTAAGCAACACGCCACGTTTCATTTCGCCAACGGCATCGTCTTTTGTTGCCGTAAACGAAGTGATTTTTGCCGCATCGTCAAAATAAAGATCCGGACCAGTTAATTCTATTGGCACCAACTGTTCGTCGGGTTTATGCACACGAAGGTCAGATTTGCTTTGATCTATGCGAACGGCATATTTGTAGTGCGTACAAGGTTGGTCGGCATAGTCGCTGAACGAGGCAATCCACGAACCATCTTCCAAACGGGTAATACTGTCCTGTGGAACCATGAACTCAGATACTTTGCCAGTCTCTTCATCGGTACGAACAAGCACCAAGTGAGCGGTCTTGTCCCACATACATTTTCCAAAAGTAGTAGCTTGATACTCTTGTGAAATAATTGCATATAAAGAATCCTTCAAATGCTGACGGTCAGCTTCGGTCATTCTCATCAACGCATTTATCTGAGTTGGTTCCATAGCCACATCAATAACATTTGCACGCGTCGGCAAATCTTGGAAAATGGTCTTGAATCTAATAGCAGCATCTTCTTTTATAACAAAGTCTTTTGTATAAGTATAATTACATTTTCTTTGGGCATCCCAATATGTATATGTAACACTCGCCTTGGAACCTGTAGGTATATTGGAATACATTTTTGGTTCTTTTAGAATAACTTTATCTACAATAACATTGCCATCGGAGTCTGTAATGGTGATTTTAGGATGGAATGATATATATGCTCCCGTACCAGGAGGAACTACTGGAGCTTGATAATCGGTAATCACCGTGGCAAACAATCCGTATTGGAGAGTAACTTTTGTAACATCATAGAAATCGTTTTTTGACATTTCAAAATGAAGCACACAGTCATCATTTATAGTAAATTTTTTGCTTTGTCTTATTACAGTGTTTGAAAAACCAGGAAGCGGGTTATAATTGGGGTAGTCAACATATATTTTAGAACCTTTTATTACAGTAAAATCCTTTGGTTCAGTCAGTTCCATTTTCGTGACAGCACCTGTTCCATATTCATAGATTTCAATCTTCACAGGTTTGTCGTCGTTGTATTTATTTTGGAAGAAATAATCGGCATGCACCGTTAACACTTCTTTTAACGATTGCGAATTGGTATATGAAAGTTCGAACAAATCTTGTGGTGGCAATACCGACGTTATTTCGGAATTTTCAATCTTAAATTTGAAATTAACCTTGTGATTGTTCTCATAGTCTGGGTCGAGCGTGTAAGGAGGTTGCTCGGCAGCAAGCGGAGCAAGATAATTTACTTTGTTCAATTGATATGTTCTGTAGAACTCTTCTTCGTTCCATCCCCACACCGACGACGAAGCACGACGAATGCGGTAATACACTGGCACAGACGGGAAAATCGCCTTGTTGGTGGAAAGTTTCACATCCAACTGATACAGAGGGAAGCCCTCGCCGTCACGCAGAATGAAATCCTTGGCAGTATGTTCAACTGTTGCCTTTATCGTGTCAGTTTTTATTTCGGCATTTCCTGTCCACGTTTGTCGCGAGTCGTCAATAAGTTCATAAGCGCCACTATTGTCGCGTCGCATAGGAATCACCGTAATTTGACGAGCATCGGAAAAATCTTGCTTAAATGCACGTTGAACTTCAAAGTAGTCATCTTCGACAATATCACGCAACAGCGGGTTTTTTATACGCCAACGAAGAATATTGCTACCCGTAAAAGTTCCTGTTTCGTCGACTTCCTCCGTTGCGGTAAAATCGTATATGCGGTGATATGGCGGAATGTCAATCGACGTGGTTTTTTGTACTACGGCATCTTGATTCTTTTCGTCACGCCAAACTCTAATATTGGCATAAAAGTTTTCTTGCACGGTATCATTAGTCATCACAAACATATTACCCGAACGGTCGGTAGTTCGGATTACCATATCGGAATACGATGTGGTATAAGAGATAGGCGTATAGAATGTAGCGTACGGAACGGCTGCATATCCATAACCAGTGATACCGCCGTCGCCCACCATATACAAATATGGGTCGAAAACGAGCGGAGTCATCATACATTCAGCCCCCGTGAATCCCGACCACGAAGTTGACCACGTATGTTTATTCTCGCCAAAAGCGGTATAACTCCGTTTTGTAGTTGCTTCCACGCCAACGCTGAACGCTTTCCCATCGAGCGAAGCCGGTGTGTACCAGTCAACTTCGAGCCATGTTACTTCATCGTTGTCGTTGTCCACTTCATCGGTTTGGGTTACGAGCATTTTCGAGGTCCAACTGCCAGCAGGTGCACTTTGTTTGATACCGCTCACCAAAGAGGTTACAATAACACTTCCTTGGTTTGCCTCCAATTTTACGTACGCAGTTCCTTTCCCGTCATCCACCTTGTTTTCTTCGTATGGGTCGGACTTGAAATAGAAGATTTTTGTTGTGACATCACCAACCTTGTACCACACGTAACTTTCGTCGCATGCGTAGTAGTCGTAGGAACTACCATACGACCATACAGGGATTTTGAAGTGTAGCACACCAGCTCCCGTAGCATAACAAGAATAATGCTTGGAAAGTTCCAAAAAATCGTTCGCCTGAACATTCAAAAAAGAGGTCAAAATTGCCCCCAAAGCCAATAAATACCGCAAATGTTTCATACAATGGAATTATAAATGAATCAATATGTTAGACGGAGACAAATGTAGAATTTTTAATTAAAAAATTAAAAATGAAGAATTAAAAATAAAAGAATTTTTTAAGGAAATTGTTCAATCAATTTTCCATCGTTATGAAACAAATAGAGACGCCATATGACGTCTCTACCTGTTCTTTATACAAAATTTGTTTTTAGTTATCCAATACAACCACCTCGCCGCTAATTGCATCTACCAACACGTGCTCGTCGCGATCTTCGGAACCGCCAAAAACATAGAACGCGTGTCCACGATCCAAACCGTAAATGACTGGGTAACGCAAGGTCACGAAACGTGTCTGTGGATCGTTGCAGTCGTTGTATTTAACATTTCTGAGAGCTTCTTCCAACGAGATGTAATTCTCAAAATCAGGAATAATTTTGTCGTTAAACCATGGAGAAGATGCTTCTTGAAGCGTTATCACCGTTGCTGCCTGTGGATTTACTAAATTATGTTCCATGCTGATGGCTGCTGCATGAAATTCCTGTGTCTCCTCGTCCTGTACTGAAATGTAGTACCAATACTCCACTGAAACTGCCTTAAGCTCTTCAAAAGACAAATCCGACACTTTGCCATTAAGTTCATAACGAGCTTCCATAAAACGGCCCTCTGCCATTGGATAACGTTTTACGATTGTATCATAGTCTTGCTGGAGATATTCAAGACACGTTTTCGTCTGTTCCTTAGGTTGATTTTCGTCATTCTTGTTGCAAGCTGTGAAACCAACAGTCATTACCGTTGCGAACATCAAGGTGGCTGCCACCTTTGCACTGTTCTTAAAGAAATTTGTCTTCATAACCGTAAAATTTAATTTGTTATTACTCTTGTAATCCTTTTTGTTTCGTTTGATGATTACAAGGACAAAGATATATTCCTCAAAAAACCGCTTTCAATAATTTATAACGATATTATCTTATAGTTACTATTGACAAAATCGATAATAGGCATAAAACTACGTTCCGTCACTATTTCTTTATTACTTTTTTTATCTTTGCGATAAAATAATTGTTAAACGAACAACAGATTGATATGAAAACACTTTTCAAAACGCTACTGATTGTGTTGTGTGCAACAATGCCATTCTTTTCGTATGCACAGAATCTGAAAGAGAAAATCTCTCAAAAAAAGGAAATAGTAGAACTTGAACCGGGTGAGGATAACGAACACGTTCCGCTTGAGATATTTGCGATGAAATCTCCTGATTCCACTCAATTTTATCTTTCTGTGGGTCCCCTTGGTGTTGGCGACAACGTGTTGCAAGTTCATTTTGACCCGCTATTTGAATTGTTCATTGAAATAGGTCAAACGCTGGCAGACGCGGAACAGATTCTTTATAAAATACAGAATATGTACGATCAGGAAGAAGGATTTGCCATGCAACTAAATGGTTGCCTGAACGTAGGTTTCCCCAATAAGGACATTGAACCTGTTACCATTACCAGAAAGAATTTCGTATTAACCAAATATCTTGAATTTAGCGTGGTTCGTGACGGTTACATTCGTGCAACGTCTGTTTCAAAATCCGATTTCAATTCTTTGATGCTTACATATAAATTGAATCGGAAACGAACACTCAAGGCATTTAAGGAATAACTACTTACGTTTGAATAAAAAGATTTCTTGCCTCGCTCTGCTCGGCTACGAAATGACGCCGATTGAGTTAGAAAGAGAAAAAAGGCCGCCTTGCGACGACCTTTGAATTACAATGTAGTATAACACCGAGACAAATTCTACTACAATCCCAAGTAAATACAAAGCACACCAAAAAAATAACCAATTACAGCCAACCAGCTGATGTGTTTCAAATACCAGATGAAATCGATTTTTTCCAATCCCATTGCGGCAACACCAGCAGCAGAACCTATAATGAGTATGGAACCACCCGTTCCTGCACAATAGGCAAGCATTGACCAAAACGTACCATCAACGGCAAATTCAGATATACTTGGATCAATAGCATACATGCCCATTGTAGCGGCAACCAACGGAACATTGTCGATGATTGACGAAAGCAGTCCGATAACACTATCAATTACAAAGATGTTTTCATTTGTCACTTCTCGGAGCCATTCCGACATTTTTCCCAATTGACCTGTCGCCCCTAAGGCGCCAACTGCAGTAAGGATTCCAAGGAAGAAAAAAATCGTTGAAGTATCAACGTGTTTCAGACACTGAGCAACAGAAAGATGCTCCCTCTTTTCGTCTTGGGAATGGGATAATTGTATATGGCTGAGCAGCCAGATTATTCCTAAACTCAGCAACATTCCCATAAATGGTGGCAAATGTGTGAACGTTTTGAAAACAGGTACAAACAGCAAAAGAGACACTCCCAAAATTAAATATCCTCTTTGTTCAGCTATCGAAGTGTGAATTTCTTTGTTGCAATTACTTTTAGGACGTACAAGTTCACCTTTGAGTGTGAAGGAAAACACTACTAACGGTACTATAAGCGAAATCAGGCTTGGTATAAAAACACACTTGATTATGTTCAAGGCGGTGATTTGACCTCCAATCCATAACATAATTGTTGTAACATCGCCAATTGGCGACCACGCCCCACCTGCGTTTGCGGCAATAACCACAATACTTGCAAATGTCCACCGTGTTTCCTTATCATTAACGAGCTTTCGAAGCAACGATAAGATTACAATTGTAGTGGTAAGATTGTCAAGCACTGCCGACATAAAAAATGTGAGAATACCGATAAGCCACATCAAATTCACCTTATTTGTCGCATTGATTTTGTCGGTTATGACTTTAAAACCATCATGACTGTCAACAATTTCGACAATCGTCATTGCCGCAAAAAGGAAAAACAATGTTTGTGCCGTTTCCGCCAAATTCTCATTGAGTGACGCAACAACGTCATGGATGTCGTTTTCACCGAAAACGATGAAAATAGTCCATGTAAGCACGCCAATCAATAAGGCAATTGCCGCCTTGTCGAGTTTCAACGGATGTTCTAAGGCTATACAAAGATAGCCAAGAACAAAAACAATGATTATTGCATTTGAATACATATCCTTACATATTAATTCATACAATCATTACAAAGTTTTTTCCATCGTTCTGCTGATTGCAGTTCTCCGTTCAAGGTGAAACCGTCGGTGTCGGCATTGTAGAAAACAAGGTTGATGTTTTCTTTCTCCTTCGTTTTCGGGGTAAACACAAGTTCAACCATTTCGACTGAAGTGCTGGCTGAGCCGAGAGAACTGCGTGTGATGACACGACAGGAGGAATACTCCGTCAAGTCAATAATTTGCGTTTCGCAAGCTATATCTTCTTGATGAATGAAGTAACATTTTTTGTCGATTTTGTCAATGGCTATCAAATGACCGTTCCAACGTTCTTGGTTCGCTATGTTTGCTGATTTTGTCATTTCTGAATATTCTTTTCTAATAACTGCATTTTTTTTGTTGTTCTTGTAGTTCAACAGCACGATGGGCAATACAATGGCTGCTATGAGGATTATTCCTATTAAATATGTTGTGTTCATTTTTTTTAAATTTTTGATAAAACTATAATGGGTTATAAATAAACAATCTAACATAGCCGTTTTAGAAACAGTTATGTCGTTTTTTGTTTTGAAAGATAGGTTGTAAATACTACTTACAAGAAATAGTTAAAGGGATAAATAATATCGGTGTTTGAAAAAATCTGAATGTTCTGTTGTCGTATAGGATGGCAGAAATATGCACATTCTGCTGGTTTAACTTGAATTTCTGCTAATCGGAATGAATAATTGTCGTCATGTATCTTTTTTACGGGAGACTTGCAAATATTTATAAGCGAGGCAATTGTGTTTGAGGGGATTTTCTGACTTCCGATTTGCGTTTCAACGTAGTCAATATATGCTTTTTCGGATGAATAAGTCCGTTCGGTAACGATACAGTCATTACCAAACGTCACCATAATGGTAATGTAGAAACACGCCGCTAATACGGCTCCAATTGAATGTATTTGTTTCATTATACAAGAATCTCCGTATCAAGACTTGACAAACTTACAAAGAATTTTATTCCCTTGTAGTAAGAGCATTTATAAAAAATCATATTTGTCCTGTAAATCCCCATAAATGGCAATTTACTCATATTTTTGTGGAATTTAATTTTGCCGCAGAATATTAATAAAACATAAAAGCAATGAAAACTGTATCTAAAATTCTTCTCTTGGCAATTGCCTATCTTGCCGTATATATACTTGGTTCGGCAAGTGGTTTGATTCATCCTATGTGTTACGCCTACATTGGCGCAATTTTGCCGTTTTTGTTCGCATTCATCTATCTTTATACGGCGATGGAAATCCGTAATTTCGGGGCAGCTACGGTCTTAAACGGATTTATGCTTGTGGTAGGACTGATAACGGGCGAGGCGGATTTTTCCTATATCGTGGGAATCATTATTTTGACTGCCTTCTCCGAAATTATCAGGTTGATTTACGGATACGACACGCTGAAAGGCGTTCGCGTAAGTTTCATCCCGTTTGCGTTTTCATTTTTCGCATACACCGCCCATTGGTGGACCGACACAGAAGGCTCGCTTGCGGCTGCCGTGGAAGAAATGCCAGCAGGATACGATGAACTCATGAAACCCGTCATCGAAAATATTCCTGCGTTAATCTCAGTTCTAATTTTGACAATTCCCGTTTCCATTCTCGCCATGCGTCTTGCGGAACGTACAACGAAAAAATGTGATTTGCTATAATTTTTAAGTTTTGTTTTGTACAGCCGAATACCAGTGGGTGTTCGGCTGTTTGTTTTACACAAATCATAATATCCCAAAATTTTGGTAACTTTTCCCAAAATTTAGATACAATCATTTTGACGTGAAATGAATACTTTTGCTTCTGATAATTCAAAAAAGGATAATATGAAAAAATTAGTATTAATCGGTGCGTGTGTGGCTTTGTTGGCAAGCTGCTCGCAACAAAAACAAGAAAGAAATATGGATAATCAGAAACAAGAACTTGAATTGACACAGGAATGGGACAAAGTTTTCCCACAAAGCGAAAACGTTGACCACAAGAAAGTTACGTTCCGCAATCGTTACGGAATTGAATTGGCAGCCGATATGTACACGCCCAAAAACGCACAAGGCAAATTGGCGGCAATCGCCGTTTCGGGACCGTTCGGAGCGGTGAAGGAGCAAACCAGCGGACTTTACGCGCAACACATGGCTGAACGTGGATTCCTCACAATCGCATTCGACCCGTCGTTTACGGGCGAAAGCGGCGGAGAACCTCGTCGTATGGCCTCGCCCGACATCAACACCGAAGATTTCCTTGCGGCGGTTGACTTCCTGTCAGTTCAGGAAAATGTTGACGCTGAACGTATCGGAATCATAGGCGTTTGCGGTTGGGGCGGAATGGCAATCAACGCGGCCGCTCTCGACCCCAGAATCAAGGCGACGGTAGCATCAACAATGTACGATATGAGCAAAGTCAATGTTGAAGGATATTTCGAGAGCGAGAACACGCCCGAACAGCGTATGGAAAAACGTAAGGCAATTGCGACTCAACGTACCGAAGACTTCCGCACGGGCAGTTACAAACGTGCCGGCGGCGTAATCGACCCGTTGCCCGACGACGCTCCGTGGTTTGTGAAGGATTATTACGACTATTACAAAACTCCGCGTGGCTACCACAAACGGAGCGGCAACTCCAACGACGGTTGGAATGTGACAGGTTGCCAGTCGTTCCTGAACCAGCCGCTGCTTTGCTACGCTCACGAGATTGCAAATCCTGTGCTGCTGATTCACGGCGAAAAAGCCCACAGCCGCTACTTCAGCGAGTATGCGTTTGAAAAAATGACAGGCAAAAAATGCGACGGCAAAAGTATGAAAGACGGAAATAAAGAAATTATGATTATCCCCGATGCCGTCCACACCGACCTTTATGACGACAAAAACAACAAGATTCCATACGACAAAATCGAATCGTTTTTCAAGGAAAATTTGAAGTAATTAAATGCCACGCGAATTCGGATAATTCTTTCCGAAATCCGTCCATCGGCATATTTTGGCATTTTGCCGTATATTTGCAAAAATAAAAAAAATGAAAGAGATACATTTCGACACTGTTCAGCAGTTTAACGATTTCTATGGTTTTGAAACCCTACATCCGCTTGTGAGCGTGGTTCGCTACGACAAACAAATGCCTATTGACGAATGTTTGGTTCACTATGGTGTGTATGCCTTGTTCATGAAGGAAAACAAGGGTTGCAAACTTTCGTATGGCCGCACAAAATATGACTTCGACGAAATGACCGTGACTTCATTCGCTCCCGGACAAGCAATCCACATTGAACCGAATCCCGAAGTCCCGAATCCCAAATGGACGGCATTGCTCTTCCACCCTGATTTTCTAGCTCGCACGCAGTTGGGACGGCAAATTTCGCGATATGAGTTTTTCTCCTACTCAAGCAACGAGGCACTCCATCTTTCTACAAGCGAAATTGAGATTTTCCGCAGCGTTCTTGCTATGATTCAGCAGGAACTGCAACACGCAATCGACAAGCACAGCCGCGAACTGATTGTTTCCAATATAGAACTGTTGCTGAACTACTGCCTGCGTTTCTACGACCGCCAGTTCATCACTCGTGAGGAAATCAACCACGTGACGGTACAAAAATTTGAATCGCTGCTAAACGACTATATCGACAATCACGCCGAAACCCAAGGCATCCCGACTGTGGCATATTTTGCCGAAAAATGCAACCTCACAGCCGGCTATTTCGGAGAATTGGTAAAAGTGGAAACAGGCAAGACAGCTCAAGATTTCATTGCCGACCACATTGTAAACCGTGCCAAGGAACTGCTCAACAGCCAGACGCTCAGCATAGCTCAGGTAAGCGACCGACTGGGATTCGGCTACCCGCAGCATTTTGTGAGGTTCTTCAAACGAAAAACAGGAAAAACGCCTACGGAATACAGGGCGGCTTAATTAGCATTTCGCAAATGCTCAAATCCCTAATAATCTTAACTAAATCACGCATTATCAAGTCCGAAAAAAATGAGCGACTATTTTGACAATTATTTCAAAGATATGCACGCAACCGACAGGCAAGGCATTCATTCCTGTCCCGACTTGATAGACTGCATTCAGCAAATTGGATTTCTGCCGTTGCTCGAAAGCGGCGTGCAAGGTTTTTGTGCAGAAGGGATGATGGCGGAAGAATGTCGTTTCATTCAGTTCGACGACAGCAGTTGGGAATGGCCGTTGTGGACGTGGAAAGGCACAGCAATCAAAGAAGGCAACTGCGTTTACGGCAAATTTTTCAACGGCAAGGCAGGATTCATCAGTCTTGATTGGTGGCCCGACTTCTACAATTGGCGACGGAGCAAAAATCCCCAATTGGAACTTGGCAGCATAGAAGAAGCCATTGTTCTGACGCTTCAGGAACATGGAAGTATGATAGCCCGAGAACTGCGTGCGGCCTGCGGTTTCACTGGTCCAAAAATGCGTGGCAAATTCGACGCATACGTCAACCGCCTACAAATGTCGTGTTACTTGGTCACCGAGGATTTTGTCTATCCAACCGACAAACACGGACGGGAATATGGATTCGGCTGGTCGCTACTCACAACCCCCGAACGGTTGTTGGGACGTTCCGCCTGTCTATGCCAACGCTCCCCCGAAGAATCATATCAACGTATGGCTGAACATCTACACGAATTGTTGCCGCAAGCGACTGAGAAACAAATCAATAAAATGTTGAAGTGACTTTTCGTCAAACTACAATTCAAGTTTGTAATACACACATTCCGCATCACGGTAAAACTCGGTGGCACCCCAGCGTTGCCAATACTGATGGGTTTTGAGACGGTGCAGCACTGGAATGAAAATAAAGTCGTAGCTAGACTTCAACTCGGGCATAATGGAATTGAGCATATCGTAGTTCAGAGGTGTGCCTCGGTACGGTTCGGAAACAATGAACGAGAACACAGCCGTGTAGCGACGAGCATTAAGACTGGCAAGCAAATCGGGAGCGTCAACGGCAATTTGCGACGATTCTTCCTCAATGCGGTAATCGCTCATATTCAGCAAACCGACCACATTTCCGTCAGCATCGACGGCTTTCACGCTCAGCGGCCAGTTGAAATGCAAGTCGCACACCCACGATTCCACCTCGTTGCGGTGGAAACCATATTGACGAACCATCCAGTCAACCGTCAGCTGTGCATCGTCGGCTGTCATTCGCTTTAAGACATAGGACTTGTTAATCTTTACGGTATTGTAGGTCAGCAAAATTTCGGGATGATACGACAATTTTGACTGCCGAAGACCGGAAATGCCCATATCTTCCTCGCGATTTACATAAATGTATTGCTCGGGCAAATGTTCG
>JAGCOW010000088.1 GCA_017642535.1 Bacteroidales bacterium
CTATTGACGTGACACTTTCGGGAATTGTTACCGAGGTCAAACCTGTGCAACCTTCGAACGCAGATTCTCCTATTGCTGTAACATCCTCGCCCAAAACAAATTCGGTTACTTGGTCGCCAAATATATGTTTAAGGTTTGAATCGTTTGTATATGTTTTTGAAGCAATGGCATTGCTGTTGAGTGTAACCTTCGTCAAACTTGTGCAACCACTGAATGCATTGGTTCCCATTGAGGTGATGCTACTTGGAATAGTCACCGCTGTCAAACCAGTGCATCCATTGAACGCATTTTTTCCTATTGAGGTGACTGCTGTGGCAACGCCATTGTATTCAATACTACTTGGAATGACAAATTCACCCGAATAATTGTTTGCAACTATGGCAAATGTTCCATCTTCTTGCATTTGATATCTGACGCCATCCACTTCAATCGGTTTCACTTGTATGCGGCTTGCATATTCGCTCATGTTAGCGGCTTCCTTATATGCTGTCACAGCCGACGCATTGGGAACATATATCGGACACGATGTCTCAGTGAATACACTGGGTTCAAATGTCGGCGGCGTTTCGCTTTCGAATATAAACTCTTGTACATTTGAACATTGAAGGAATGCATATTCTCCTATTGACGTGACACCTTCGGGAATTGTTACCGAGGTCAAACCATCGCAATGATAGAATGCAAAGCGTCCTATTGCTGTAACATTCTCGCCCAAAATATATTCTGTCACTTGGGTGCCGAATTTTGTACAAAGGTTAATATTCATGGCATACGACGCCGAAACAATGGCATTGCTGTTGAGTGTAACCTTTGTCAAGTTGGTGCAATAAGAAAATGTTTCATTTCCTATTGATGTAATACTATTTGGAATTGTCACCGCAGTCAAATCGGAGCAATAAGAGAACGCATTTGCGTCTATTGACGTAATAAATGTGTTACCAAACGACACGTATTCTGGTATTACAACTTCGCCCGAATAGTTATAGTTATTTGCGACAACCGCAACCGTGTTTTTGTTTAATACCTGATACGTAATGCCGTCCTTTATAAAGCATATTGACGCATAACTGAGATTTGCATTGGTGTTTGTTGTTACCGAGTTCAAACCATCGCACCCGGAGAACGCGTTTGAACTTATCGATGTAACGCTCTCGGGAATGGTTAGCGACGTAAGACCAGAGCAACCAGCGAACGCAAGGGCACCTATAAACGTAACCCCTTCGGGAATTGTTACTGATTTCAAACCAGTGCAGGCAGAGAAAGCAGAATGGGCTATTGACGTGACACCTTCGGGAATTGTTACCGATATCAAACCTGTGCAACCGTAGAACGCACTCATCCCTATTATTGGAACAGTGCTCGGAATACTTACCGAGGTCATACCAGTACAACCCCGGAATGCATCTTTGCCTATTGACGTGATACCTTCGGAAATTGTTACAGAGCTTATACGAATACAGTTTTTAAACGCACTGGAATCTATCTCTGTCACATAATAGGTTTTACCAGCATATGTTATTTGGGACAAAATGGTAACAGGTCCACTTGCATTTACTGACCACGGACGCGCCGTATAATTATCGTACAGATCGTACGTTACCGTGTTGATAGTCTGCTGCGTCACCACATTGGCCGCCATGGTTGACATGGTGCATCCGAGCAGAGCCAACCATAAGAGAATTTGTTTTGTAAATTTTTCCATATTTGTTACTTTATATTTATACATATTATTATTTCGTTTTAATTCATTGTGAATTTATCATTGAGCATTCCGCATTGAGCATAAAAAAAGCGTCCCCTCGGCACACACCGAGCAAGACGCTTTGTAACCCACAAACACAGAACGGGAGAATTTACCCCCCCCGTATTTATCCTGTTGATATTCAATAAATTACAATACTTTATCATCTGTATTTTTTTAAACTTATGAATTTGTGTTTAAAAATTAGTTTTACTATGCTTAGCAAGCGGTACAAAATTATTTTTTTTATTTGGTGCAAAAAAAATAAAGGCAAATAATTTCACCCCACACCGCAAAACCAATACCCATAAGGTTTTGAGGGAATATGAAACTCGATTTTTTGAATCGGTCAAATTAACAATCTACTGACATACAGCAAGTTGTATTTTTACAAAAGACAGAAAAAGGATTGCTTCTATCCAAATTTCATACGTAAACTGCTCTGTATCAATACGAAAATTTTTTCTTAGGGGTGAAATTCGGAATCGGTCATATTTACAATTAGTTGATATACAATAGATTATATAGATGATTTTTTAATGTTTTTTTGTAATTATTCCCAAAGTGGAAGAATTATGAATTAAATTTTAATTCTTTCCACATTGCCTGTATATATGCCTCAACGGCATAAAGCGGTATGTTTTCCATCCATCCTTGGTCAATGTACGGTTTCATTGAACAACGAAGTCCTTTAAATGATTTTTCCTTAAACTCTTGCTGAATGAAGGTTGAAAATTTACGTTTTTTCGGGGGAATGGGCGTCAAAATATTCTCTTTAGTTTGACGGATTAGCAGAAGTGGTGAACTCCACTATCTTCCTTGCTTTTTCTTTCCCAACAACCTTGCTCAGTTCTTCTTCGCTTGCGCTTTTGATAGCCGAGACTGTTTTGAATTGCTTGAATAACAGTTCTATCGTCTTTGGACCAATACCTTCTATTGCTTCTAATTCGGAGGAAGTGAACTTTTTCGACCGCTGATTGCGGTGGAATGTGATGGCAAAGCGATGCACTTCGTCTTGTATGCGTTCCATAAGGTGAAAAAGCGGATCGTTGGGCTTAATTCCAACAACCTTGGGCGGAAAACCGAATAGGATTTCGTGGGTACGGTGTTTTCGGTCTTTCGCAAGTCCCGCAATCGGAATGTCAAGTTGTAGTTGGTCTTGAATTACGTGCCGGGCCATTTCCATTTGTCCTTCGCCCCCATCGACAATAAGCAGTTGTGGCAAATCTTGCCCTTCTTCCACCAGACGAGTGTAACGGCGGAAAATTACTTCAGCCATACTCGCGTAGTCGTCGGGACCTTCCACGGTCTTGATGTTAAATTTGCGGTATTCCGATTTATTTGGCTTGCCGTCGGTGAAACGCACCATACCCGCCACGGGGAACGCCCCCTGTATGTTACTGTTGTCGAAACATTCAATGTTGCGTGGAAGTTCTTTGAGTTGCAGGGCTTTTTGCAACGATTCCAAAAGTTTCAGTGAATGTCTTTCGGGGTCAACACGCTTCATTTGTTTGAATTTCTCCACTTTATAGAGATGAGCATTCTGCTCCGACAACTGCAACAGATTCATTTTCTCGCCACGCTGAGGAACGTGGAACGTGACGCCTTCGATAGAAAAATCGGGTTCAAACGGCACGATAATCTCCTTCGCCGTACTTGGAATCTTTTGCCGAATCTCGGTAATGGCAATGCCAAGGAGTTCCGTGGGCGTTTCGTCAAGTTGCTTCCTGATTTCGAGTGTGTGCAATTGCACTATGGCACCGTTCACAACTTTAAGGAAATTGACGTATGCCGTATCGGTATCGTCCAAAATGGAATACACGTCAACATTGGTAATGCTTGGATTTACAATGGTCGAACGGCTCTGATAGCGGGTCAGTTCGTCGAGTTGCTCTTTTATTTCGCCTGCCATTTCATACTTCATCTCGGCAGAATAGCGAAGCATACGTTCTTTAAGGATTTTTATCACCTCGCCGATATTACCCTTGAGAATATCGCGAATCTCGGAAACAGCGTTGGCATAGTCCTCCTGCGACTGTTTTCCCACGCACGGAGCTTTGCAGTTTTTTATGTGATATTCCAAGCACACGTTGAACTTCCCTTTCTGTATGTCGTTGGTATTCAGAGCCAACGAGCACGTGCGTGGCTTGTATAATTGCTTGATAAGTGCCAGCAAGTATTTCGCCATTTTCACGTTGGCATACGGTCCAAAATACTGCGAGCCGTTCCGTATAAAATGACGGGTAAGCGTGATGCGAGGGAATTTCTCGTTTTTAATAACTATCCACGGATATGTCTTGTCATCCTTTAATAATACGTTATATCGAGGTTTGTATTTCTTTATCAGGTTATTTTCAAGCAACAGCGCATCTTGTTCACTTTTAACAATAAAATGTTTTATGGTAACAATTTTACTGACAAGAACTTTCGTTTTGGGGTGGGTTTGTTCCTTGTTGAAATACGAAGAAACACGACGTTTGAGATTCTTCGCCTTTCCCACATAGATGAGCGTGCCGTTTTTGTCGAAATACTGATACACGCCAGGGTCAGTCGGCAAGGTTGCCAACTGTTCCTTGATGGAATCAAGCCGTTGTTCTTCCTTCGATTTCATAAATCACGCAACCGTGTCTTCCAAAGTATTATTTGACAAAAATATCTTTTGGTTCTTCCGATATTATGCCGACTGACTTTGCCCGTCGGTACAAGGTTTCTATCGCTGTTCGACCCTGCTGACCAAGCGAAATACTGAAATCATTCACAAACAATGCGATATGCTTTTTCAAAACATCATCTTCAATAGCTTGAGCATATTCGTGAATAAAAGAATTTGACGCTTGTGGATGTGCATTTGCATATTCAATGCTTTGACGAAGCAATTGGTCAATAGTCTTTTTCAAATCATCGGGAACATCACGCCGAATAGTTATCGCACCCAACGGAATAGGCGTGTGCGTCTCGCTTTCCCAGAAATCACCCATATCGCGAAGCATGGCAAAACCGCGTTCAGCATACGTAAAACGATTTTCGTGGATAATAACGCCAGCATCGTATTCGCCACTCAAAATTCGTGGTTCAATCTCCGAGAATAAGCATTCCGTCTTGTTCGTGTAATCGGGATATGCCATTGAGAACAGCAAATTTGCTGTAGTTTCGCGTCCAGGAATCAATATCTTCGACTGAGAATTTATATTTTTCTCGTTTCCTTTTTTACAAATAAACAACGGTCCGTTGGCAAATCCAAGTGCACTACCAGCATCAAGAATCTGGTACGTTTTATACACGTTGGCATAGGCAAAATAACTTAACTTCGTCATTTGCAAATCACCAATCATAGCCCTACGGTTCAATTCCTGCACATCGGCTATCACCACCTTGAAATCAATACCTTTGGTGTCAATTTTCTTATGCACCAATGCATCGAACGTATAGGTATCGTTCGGACACGAAGAAAAACCAAGTGTTATTTCCATTCTAATCTAAATACTAATGCTGAGTTTGGTAAAATAGAGATTGGCAAACCGTGTTCCAACACATCTTCGGTTGCAAACGAATCGGAAAAATCACTTTCAAACACTTCCGTCATCGTCATAGTTCCCGTAAGCGGACACTTCATTGTCTTCAACGCATGGTCGCCCAAGATGAGGCGAAACGTGTGTGTCTGAGTAAAATCAAAATTAATTACGAAAAGCAGTTTTTCATTCTCGGTATAACGAGTGTATGCGTAAATTTTATCACTGTCAAGGTTTCCGCCATTATTTTTCCACATCAAATCGTAGAAATTGCCATTCTGAACTGCGTCCGACTGCAAACGGAAGTTCAGCAATTTCATATAAAATTCACGCAAATCTTTTTGCTCTTCCGAAAGACGACCGCCGTCGAATGCCCCGCCATTCACCCATTTGTTGTATTCTGGCAAACTCCAATAATCAAAAATGGTCGTTCTACCGTCAATGCCACTGAATCCTTCCTTGCACATTCCCTTTTCTCCAATTTCCTGACCGAAATAAATCATAAGCGGTCCTGGATTCAAAGTTGCAAGCAACACCATTGATGCACGTGCCTTATTCGCGTCATCGGCAAAAAAGCGTGATGCTATTCGTTGTTCGTCGTGATTTTCAAAGAAACGAAGCATTTTGCCCACCACGTGTTCCGTGCGTTTCCAATAATCGGATATATATTTTGCACTGCCGTTACCTTCAACCAGCAAACGCATTGTGTCGTACAAACCAACTTTGTCGTACAAGTAATCAAAATGACCTATCTCCAAAAACGCCGAATATGCATCAGGATTATAGATTTCTGCAATAAAAATAATATTGGGATTTATGTCCTTAATTTGCGGAATTACCCAGCTCCAAAACTGCACAGGTACCATTTCGGCCATATCGCAACGAAAACCGTCAACGCCCTTGTTAGTCCAAAATTCAAGGATTTCCATCATTCGAATCCACGTATCGGGAATCTCGTCAAAATAGGGACGCCAAAAATCTTGATAATCAACGCCATAATTCAGTTTCACCGTTTCATACCAATCATTTTTCGAAGGATGCGACGAAAACACGTCATTTCCCGTCACCTTTGCCGGATATTCAAAATATGCTGGCGTTTTCTCATTATAGGGAAAAACGATATCATTCGGCAATTGTAATTCTTCATTGGGAATATAATAGAAATTATTATGTGGAGAAAATGAAACCGTCGTATCGTCGTAACTACCCAGCGACGTGCCACCCAAAGGTAGATTGTCGGAATGATATTCACGAGAAACGTGGTTTGGTACAAAGTCGATAATGCATTTCAAACCAGCAAGATGCGTGCGTTGCACCATACTCTCAAATTCCTTCATACGCAAGGCCACATTCGTTGCCAAATCAGGGTCAACATCGAAATAATCCTTTATAGCATAGGGAGAACCGGCCCGTCCTTTCACCACATTGGGATTATCGGCGGTAAGACCGTACTTTGAATAGTTTGTACACGAAGCATGGCGAATAACACCAGTGTACCACACGTGAGTGATTCCAAACTTTTTGAGCTCTTGAAGAGCAACTGTTGTAACATCGTTAAACTTGGAACATCCATTTTCATTAATCGTTCCGAATTCCACATTTGACTCATTCTGATTTGCGAACAATCGCGTGAAAATTTGATAAATATTGATAGACATACTCATTCCAACCTCATCATTTTCCACAAATATAAAAAAAATGGGACTACACAATTTGTATAGTCCCATTTTTATACATCTTATTTTTCTTATTTCGTTTTTGCCATCGGATATTTTACACCCGAGCACGACAGCAAGTCACATTTAATAGAACCAATCAGCACCTCAAATTCTGCACGCAAAGGCAGTAGATTGTCGTCATCGCTTACCCAGAAACGTACATCGTCCTCGTGACGGAACACACGTCCTACCTCAACGACAGGTTGAAATTTGAGCGCGTTGAACGTTCCCATTTTCGTTGATACTTTTTCTTTTCCCTTATAAATGACTTGGAACGTGTAAAGTTCATTATCGAAATAAATTTCGGTGGTCAAGGTGTCGTTCACCTTCATATTTTTGAATCCGTTACGACGCATCAGATACAAACTTGAAACAATGTCGAATATATCTTTTGGAGTATTCACAGTTCCATATTTCTTACTGTGCAACGTGTTGTTCGTGTGATTAAACGTTACCTCATCATACGATTTATAACTATTTTCCTTTATGTTACGAATCGATTTCGACGGTTTGCAAGTCTTCTCGTCAAAATAGCTTTCGTACACGTCGTTCATATCAAGGAACCAACGAACCATACCAACGGTCTTTGCCGTCGCCTTTGCGTGATATTCACCCGATTTCGTCTTATCCAATGAAATGACAGCTTCACCTCCGTCCATAATACCATAATACAAGCTGAATTTCAAATTCTCTCCTGCCGAATATGGGCTCTTCGTTTGTTGGCCGATTGCTACAATCGCGCAACTTAAAACTAATCCTAAAAATACTGTCAAACGTTTCATAGCCGTAAATTTTTCTTTTCTTATTCCAAGTATTATGCCAATTTATTTTTCGTCAGATGTTTCTGCCGTCCGCAATGCCATAAACATTGATTTCAAGGAGAATTTCTGACCATACAACAACATTCCCGAACGATACATTTTTGCCGACAAACGTAATAAAATCACGCACATAAGTACAAGCAGCACGATTGACAACGTCAATTGCCAGTACGGAACTCCAAACGGCAAACGAGCCATCATGGCGATTGGTGAGGTAAACGGAATTTGCGACAACCAAAATGACAATGAACCATTCGGGTCGGCAATGATGAGTGGCAACAAGAAGAACGGGATGTACAACGGTACCGTGACTGGAATCACAAATTGCTGAGTCTCAGTATCTTGGTCGGAGATAGCTCCGATTCCTGCAAAAATTGCCGCATACAAAAGATAGCCGAACACAAAGAAAATAAGGAACGCCCCCAGCATTACTATCCAATTGACACCCTCCAACGTTTGAAACAAATTGATGGCATAATCCATTGACGTTGCCTCCGGCGTAACGACTTTTTGCGTTGCGAGTGCGCCAGTTCCCAATGTTTCAGCCATTTCGGGCAACTGCGTGGGAACATATGGTTCGGGGAACAACAAGAACTGCGCCCCTACGACCAAGCCAAAGGTCAAAACAACCCACAAAACAAACTGCAATAAGCCTACACAGCCAATTCCCAGAATTTTCCCAGCCATAAACTGTACGGGTTTCACCGAAGAAACTATCACCTCAACTACCCTACTCGTCTTTTCCTCAATCACACCTCGCAAAACAATGATACCGTATAGCAGGATAAAAATCAATATAAGAGAGGTAAACGCCGTAGCTACGATGTTCTTTTTTTCCATAGTTGCTTCTGTCTCGACCGTTTCGCCTTTGGCATTCCATTTCTTAACGCCTACAAATACGGGTGTGGAAACCTTACCAATAGTTTCGGGTGAAACATTTTCGTGCATCAATGCCATATATTCCAAATCCCTTCGCAACGCATAGCCGACGTATGCTTTCAACGCCTCGTCAACCCACACGTTGGAATACAAAATCACAGAATTGGAACTATAGATATTGTTGGGAATGAACAAAACTGCGTCAAAACCCGACGTGGCAAATGTCTCGCTCATCTCGTCAACCGTGGCATTCACGACGACAGTGAATTTATATGTATCGAAATCACGAAGCGTTTGTCCCAACAAATTCGATTCATCAATAATAGCAACACGCTTTTCACGTTTTTGCTCATATTTCTCAATAAGCATAGGAACAATGAGAATGCTCGCCAAAAGCAACGGGCCAAGTAACGTCATAATAATGAACGACTTATTCCGTACCCTTGATGAAAACTCACGTTTGAATATTTTGGCAGTTTTTCCCATTTATTCCTGATTTTGTTGTTGCACCACCTGAATGAAAATTTCATTCATACTTGGTATAATTGGTTGGAACGACAATACGTTTCCCGACTTCATCATAAATTGAAGAACTTCGTTAGTCGGAATATCTTGCATAACCTCTATATTCACGGTCGTTGTGTTCCCCTCAACTTCGTGACAAAGGATTTTTATTGACGGCGTAAGTGTCGTCAGCAATTTATCGTAATAGCCCGAAAATACAATCTTATAGCGATTATTTGCATACGATTGCTTTATATCCGACAAATTCCCGTTCAGTATATTTTTCGATTTATAAATCAACGCAATGTTATCACACAATTCTTCCACCGATTCCATATTATGCGTGGAAAGAATAATAGTCGTTCCATTTTCTTTCAGACGAAGAATTTCCTGTTTTATGATTTGTGCATTCAGCGGGTCAAAGCCGCTAAACGGCTCGTCGAGTATAAGTAATGACGGTTTATGAAGTACCGTCGCGATAAATTGCACTTTTTGTTGCATTCCTTTCGACAGCTCCTCCACACGTTTGTTTCGCCAGTTACCTATCTCCAACCGCTCAAACCACACCTCCAATTCCTGTTTTGCAGCCGCATCATCCATACCTTTGAGCGAAGCGAAGTACAAAATCTGTTCAGCGACACGCATTTTCCGGTACAAACCACGTTCTTCGGGCAAATAACCCATTCGTTCCACATCGGAAATTTTCAGCGGGTTCCCGTCAATTGTGATAGTTCCCGACGTAGGTTGAATAATTTGATTAAGAATACGAATAAACGTCGTCTTTCCCGCGCCGTTTGGTCCTAACAAACCAAATATCTTTCCCGAAGGAATTTCCATGGTAACATCGTCAAGAGCCGTAACTCCGGCAAATTTTTTTACAATATGTTGAGCAAGAATGTTCATTATGTGCAAAAATAGAAAATGATTAGAAACTGACTAATTTTTAGAATTAAAAAAACACTTGTGCTCTTCTTCTTTTGTAAAATTTTACCAGTTAGCAATTTTAATAATATAGACAAAATATATATTGAAAAAAAACGTTATGTAATAAGAACAATAAAATCTTGTCTAATAAAATATAAAGTTTATCCATTACCTTTTGAAATATTCTCAAAGTGAGTACATTTGCACACGAAAAAAAAATAGACAATAATGAAAAGAACAATTCTTGTTTTTACCGCTCTATTCGGCATGTTCACGGCATTCGCCCAAGACGACAATGGTTCTTCGCTATCGCTTAGTCTCGACGAGGCGAAACAATATGCTGTATCGCACAATAGAACGCTCCAAAATGCCTCGCTTGACATGCGAATTGCCGAAGCAAACCGCTGGCAGACAATATCTACAATGCTTCCGCAATTGTCGGCTTCGTACGACTACAACAATATGCTGGGCTACGAAATGGAAATGATGGGAATGAAAATCGCCATGCCTCCTTACGGAACACTTGGCTTGACGGCTTCGGTGGCGCTCACGGGTGCACAGATTGTTGGTATGCAAATGCAGAAAATCGCGATTGACATGTCGGACATTTCGCTCAAAAAAAGCGAACGCGACATACAGTCAAGTGTCACAACAATTTATATGTCGATTCTTGCAATGGAATCAACAGTTGACTTGCTTGACCAAAATCTTGAAAACTTGAAGAAACTGCACGAAATGACTGAAAATTCAGTGAAGATAGGCGTTGCGGAACAAACCACTGCCGACCAACTTCTTGTGCAAGTGGCAACCATGCAGACGAGCATCAACTCTACAAAACGTTCGTTGGAAATGCTCTACAATTCGCTTATTCTTCAGCTGGGGTGCGACGTTACGACAAAATTAGTATTGACCGAAAAAATTGAAAACTTGCTTAATGTTGATTCGGCAATGGAACTGCTCAACACGCAGTTTGACCTCGACAGCAATTATAATTACCAACTGTTGAACAAAAATCTTGAATTGTCGAAAAAACAGGTACTTGCCGAGGAAGTCTCGTTCCTGCCGACGGTGAGCGCATTCTATCAATATAGCAACAAGCATTATTTCAGCGACGAGAAAACTATGGATATGACTCCACCTAACGTTGTTGGCGTTTCGGTGAGCATTCCTCTGTGGAAGAGCTGGCAACGGATGAGCAACGTGAAAGAGGCGAAAATTTCGTACAACAAGACACAAAATTCGTTTGAAACGACCAAAGACGGATTGCTCATTCAAGACAAGCAACTTCGCTACAACCTAACGTCGGCTTACGAAACGTACCAGACGCAACTAAGCAATCTCGACGTGACGAAACGTGTGTTTGAAAATATGGCGATAAAATTCGAGCACGGAGCTGCTTCGAGTCTCGAAGTTACCAACGCAAGCACCAACTTGGTGTCGGCACAAAGTAGCTACATCAACGCTATGTTGCAGTTAATCAACGCAAAAGTTGAATTGGAAGATTTACTTAATAAATAATGATACAAAGTGATTTTATAGATATGAAAAAGATTGTAAGAAACACGGCACTCGCATTCGCAGCTTTAGCAATGGTTGGTTGCGGTCAAAAAGGGGAAACGGCACAAAACACTGAAAATGATTCGGTTGTACAAAAAGAAGTAGTAAAAGTTATTACGTTGCAAGAACAAACAATTGCAAAAAATCTCGACCTGACCACAACGCTCGAAGGGTACGAGACAATGAACATAGCTCCGTCGGTGACTGGCCACATTGAAAAAATCCACGTGGAAGTCGGCGACAAGGTTCGTCGTGGTCAAAGTCTGGTGACAATGGACCAACAACAATATATCAACGCAAAATTGAGCGTTGCGAATTTGACGACGGAAATGAAACGTGTCGAGGCATTGAAAGAAAGCGGCAACGTAACGCAACAAGTTTATGACCAAACAAAATTGGGTTTCGACCAAGCTAAGCAAAGTCTTGATTTTCTTACGAAAAACACATTTGTGAAAGCCGATTTCGACGGTGTGATTTCTGCCCGTAACTTTGAAAATGGCGAACTTTACTCGGGAATGCCGATTTTGGTGCTTACGCAAATCAAAACATTGAAGGCGTTCATCAACGTGCCTGAAACGTATTTCCCAATTATTAAGGAAGGAATGAAAGTTGACGTGGTGTGCGAAATTTATCCCAACAAAAAATTCGAAGGCGTGGTTGAAGTCATCTACCCTACGCTCGACGCAACGACTCACACGTTTAAATTGAAACTGAAGATTCCAAACGCAAACGAGGAACTTCGTCCGGGAATGTACGCCCACACATCGTTGGCACTGGGACAAATCAACGCAATCGTTGTTCCTTACAACGCCGTAATGAAATTGCAGGGCTCGAACGAACGTTATGTGTTTGTGAACGACAACGGCGTGGCTAAACGTATCACAGTAACTCTTGGTCAACGTTTCGACGACCAAGTGGAACTTGAATCAAACGAACTGAAGAAAGGTATGCAGCTCATCACCACGGGACAAGCCCGCTTGGTTGACGGAACACCAATTGAAATCGCAGAATAGTAAAAAAAAGGAAAGACGATGATTTACAAGACCGCCATAAACAAACCTATCACCACGGCGCTCATTTTCGTGGCAGTGGTGATTTTGGGTATTTTCTCATACAAGAAATTGCCTATCGACCAACTTCCTGAAATGGATCCACCGTATGTTACGGTAATGACCTCATATCCAGGAGCTAACGCCAGCGAAATAGAGACAAACGTCACCAAAATCATAGAAAACGCACTCAACTCGGTTGACGGTTTGAAAGACCTTTATTCCACTTCGAAGGACAATCTTTCAATGGTGACGATGGAATTTGAGTGGGGTTCCAACATCGACGAGGCGTTGAACGACATCCGTTCATACGTTGACTTGGTATATGACAACTTGCCCGACGGAGTAAGCCGTCCTACAATTTTGAAATTGAACACAAGCGCAATGCCTGTCATTATTTACGGTTTCACCGCAAAAGAAAGCTATTCGGGACTCGACAAGATTCTGGAGGAAAATGTGACCAACGTGCTGAACCGAATTGACGGTATTGGAAACCTGAACGTGTCGGGTGCTCCCGAACGTTACATTTACGTTGACCTCGACCCGAAACAACTCGAAGCATACAATTTGAATGTGGAAGCAGTTGGTAACGCAATCAGCACCAACAACTTCAACCTTGCATCGGGAACTGTGAAGATGGGTAAAGAGCAATACCAACTTCGTGTGGAAAGCGAATACAAGGAAAGTTCCGAAATCAACAATATTGTGGTGATGACAACGCCCGACGGCAAACAAGTATTTGTCCGCGACCTTGCAACTGTCCGCGATACGATAAAAGACGTGACGCTTGACGAAAAAATCAACGGTGTTGACGGAGCCCGCTTGACCATTTCAAAACAAACAGGTGCCAACACGGTGGAAATCTGTCGCCAAGTGCGTAAGGAAATGGAAAAAATCAAGAAAACGTTGCCACCCGACATCGAAGTACACCTTATCCGCGACGGTTCCGAGGAAATTGAGAATGCAATCAATTCGTTGGAAGAATCGGTTATGTACGCCTTGCTGTTCGTGGTTTTGGTGGTTTGGTTCTTCTTGGGAACGTGGCGAACCACGCTCATCATCGGTATTACCATTCCTATTTCGTTGTTGACGGCGTTCATCTATTTGCTTGCGGCCGATAGTTCGTTGAATATCATATCGTTGGCATCGCTTTCGGTGGCTATCGGTATGGTTGTGGACGATGCCATTGTGGTGTTGGAAAACATTTCAAAACATATTGACCGAGGAGCAAGTCCGCGTGAGGCGTCGATTTACGCAACCAACGAGGTGTGGACTTCGGTTATCGCGACCACGTTGGTGATTGTGGTGGTATTCGTTCCACTTACCATGTTGAGCGGTATTGCAGGAATCTTGTTCAAGGAATTGGGTTGGATTGTGACGATTGTGGTATGTACCTCAACAACAATTGCCATTTCGTTGACACCAATGATGTCGTCGAAGATTTTGAAAGGCAAGACGGTATATATGACCATCGCCGAAAAAGTTGCGGCTGAAAAACAGGAACAAGAAAAGAAAAAACATACGATTTGGGGATTCGTGGAACGAGTTTTCGAAGCTGTGGAAGCATGGTATGCCCGCGTTTTGCGTGCCTGCCTGCGTCATAAGAAGACGACAATCTTCGTGGCTGTAATGCTTTTCGTAATTTCTATGCTTCCATTGTTTATGGGCAAAATCGGTATGGACTTTATGAAAGACCAAGACGAAGGACGTTTTGACGTAACAATAGAACTGCAACGTGGTACCCGCCTTGAAGAAACGTTGGAAACAGCCCGTAAAGCCGAAGCAACTATCCGTGAAGTGCTGGGTGAAGATTTCGTAATGGTTTCAACCACAGCAGGTTCAAACGACGATGCTGGTATTGCGGCACTGTTCACCTCTACCGACAACATCACCATCAATATGCGTGTGAGAGCCACGAAGAAATACGAAAGAAAAACCGACAGAACTATATTTGAAATAGAAGAACAAGTTCGTCAGGAATTCAAGAAATATCCTGAAATCATCAACTGTATTGTTGGCGCAGGCGGTTTGGCAATGGGCGGAAACAGCATCAGCGTTGAAATATATGGTTACGATTTCGACCACACAATGAATGCCGCCCTCGACTTGAAACGTGCATTGCAAAACAACGTGGAAGGTGCCCGCGACATTAAGATTGACCGTAAGGAAGACCGTGCCGAATTGCAAATTGTGTTCGACAAGGAAAAACTTGCCCGTCACGGATTAAATTCCACTACGGTTGCGGCAAACGTGCGTTACCGTATTTATGGTATGACGGCAGGTTTCTTCAAAGAAGATGGCGAGGAATACAATATTGTTGTAAGACTGAAGGAAGATTTCCGCAGCAGTATTACCGACATCGAAAACCTTACGTTTATGACGGCAACCGGACAGCAAATCAAGTTGAACGAACTTGCCGAAATAAAGGAATACTGGTGTCCACCTGAAATTATGAGAAAGAACCGTCAACGTGTTGTAACTGTTTCGGTTACGCCATACAACACTCCATTGAGCGTGTTGGCGGAAAATATCCAGAAGGAAATCGACAAGATGGATATTCCACAAGGAGTCACATTCAATGTGGGCGGTAGTTACGAAGACCAGCAGGAATCGTTTGCCGATATGGGATTGTTGGCGTTGCTGATTATGTTGTTGGTTTACATTGTAATGGCTTCTCAGTTTGAGTCGTTCAAGCATCCGTTCATCATTATGATGGCTATTCCGTTCGCATTGTCGGGTGTGATTGCGGCATTGCTCATAACAGGCGAAAACCTTGATATGGTTGGTATGCTTGGTGTGATTCTGTTGATTGGTATTGTGGTGAAGAACGGTATCGTGCTTGTGGACTACATCAACTTGATGCGTGACCGCGGCTATGAATTGTCGGAAGCAATCGCTTTGTCGGGTCAGTCTCGTCTTCGTCCGGTAATGATGACCGCTTTGACGACCGCACTTGGTATGTTGCCTATGGCATTGAGCCGAAGCGAAGGTTCTGAGTTGTGGAACACAATGGGTTACGTGGTTATTGGCGGTTTGCTGGTGTCAACGTTCGTAACCTTGATTGTGGTGCCTGTACTTTACGGAATTATGTCGAAAGGCAGCGAACGCGAGAAAGAGGAAGAAGTTCGTAAATCGTTTGTCTTTATGAACATTGAATTGGAAGACGAAAACCAAAACAACAATAACCAAAACTAAAAATATAAGACTATGAAAGCAGTATTCATAACATTCAACCAAGCAAACACGGAACGTGTGGAATATATACTCGACACCTGTGGTGCCCGTGGGTTCACATTTTGGGAAGACGTGCAAGGACGCGGCAGCAAAGACGGCGACCCGCACCGAGGCACCCACACTTGGCCGGAAATGAATTCCGCCGTCATTTCCATTGTTGAAGACGACAAAGTGGAGCCAATCCTCACATTAGTGAAAAAACTTGACAAAAGAAACACCGACGTGGGCATTCGCGCGTTCGTGTGGAACGTGGAACAGACGGTGTAAATAATGCACAATGATTAATGCATAATGCACAATTTAAAAAAGGGTGAAATTGTTTTCGCCCTTTTTTGTTTTATTACAAATACTCTTCACTATATAATATTATAATTCAAGGTTTTATCAAAGTTCTGACAAAAAACTCGAATCTTCCTTATTGGTCTTTTTACCGATTGTTGCAAATGTGTTTTTGTAATCTCACTAATTGTAATATAAATACTTGAGGAATCATAAGCCAAAATATTTAAATTTTGAAGCAACTGAACTCTTGCATCTTGTTGTTTTACTTCTGTATCTATTACTAATACGTAAACGATTTTATCATCGGTAACAAAAGCATTAGGATTTATAATCTTTTTGCATACCGATATACTATCCTCAAGTTTTTTATTTAGGTTGTATTTTTCTTCTTGTTTCAAAATGCTATCTTTCGTGAGAGTAGAATGATATTTTATAAATTGCCTCCAACCTTTTATTTCAATAAAAAGTAAAGAATCTGTTTTGTATGACAAAGCATCTGTTGAACTATAAGGACTGATCCCCTGATTTTTACAAAATTCTTTGGTTATTTCATCAAAATCTAAAACACTTTTTTGAGATATCTTAGAACATTTATATTTTTCATCTAAACAACATGAATTGCCTTGAGGTTTATGCAAATAACAGATTGTGGTTTCAACAGAATTGCCATATTTTTTTACTCTGTCAAATATTTCTTTTGCAGTCATATATCAAAACGATGTGTCTATTTCCATTATTTTATTCATTGGCTCTGCCAACAATTGAAAGGCCAGATTCAAATCATTGGAGATTTCTTCCAATTCTACTAAATTATTTTCTTTGTCAATTGGAATATAATAGTTTACATATTTTTCAAACTTTTCCTTCGCAGAATAGAATTTAACAGCCTGCAAAAAATATGGACTATGTGTTGTAATTAGTATAGGTTGACCCTCTTTTGCCAATTTGACAAATATCTCTGCTAATTTTATTTGCCATTCTGGATGTAAGTGGTTTTCTGGCTCATCCCAGATAAGCATATGATTAGGCCCTAGAAAATCTCCTACTGATAGTAATTGTAGTAACCCAAAACTTTTTAATCCAGATGCAATATTTATTGGAGAATAAATATTGCCATCAAGAGTTTTATACATAATCTGTTGTGTTTCCTTATCAAATATAAAATTTCCTTGTGTAGTATTTTCTATTTTTAAGTCGCTAAAGCCATGCAATCTATTTGGTTGCCTTACTGCCATCATTATTTTCTCCGCCATATCCTTAATATGCACAGGAACCATCGCATAATAAAGAATTGATCGTTTGTTTACAATTTCACGATATGTTCTTGCCGTTAACAGTGCATCCAATAGATGTATATATAGTGGTGATTCTACATAAGTAGCATCTTTTATAAATTCAAATTGTTTACAATAGACCTTAGAAACAATATTATCACTAACTTGGTATCGAATACGAGCTATATCTTCTGATGACAATTCCACAAATGAATCATGTGTATTGTCAGAACAAAAACGATTGATAAATTCAGATTCTACCATATATTGCAATTCTGTTTTCAACCTAGCTGCCGAATTACCTTTAGCAGAAACACAAAGCTCAATATTATTTAAATCTTCTGTTAATAAAGATTTTTGACGGGGAATAATATCCAATTCATCAATAAATAACTTATAATTTTTGATTATTGTTGGAACCTCATCAATGTGCAACTGTAGAAAACGAACAAATTCTGATTGAAATCTCGGAAATCTAGTATCCCAATCTATCTTATTTTTTCTTGACAAAGCAGATAACCGTTGATATAATGATTGAATATGTTTTCTTAATTGCTTGTCCTGTATAAAGTCTTGGGGAGAATTCGTATTTGTTATGGCCTTTATTGTTGTAAAAAGCGTGCGACCAATGGTACTCTTTCCTGAATTATTGGGACCAACTACAACAGTAAGACCATTGAGATGAATCTCAGCTTTTTGAATTCTATTTACATTGCTTACTTTAAGTTCCATAGGTATTTCATTGTTATAAAATTTGTGGCGAAGTTATTCATATTTTAACATTTTTAGAGGATTTGAGTTCAAAAACATAAGTTTCCGAATTCATTATTCCATTATCATTCCATAACCACAACGCCCTTTGCTCATTCGCTAAATTTCTTTTTATTGAGTTGAATCTATTACTTCTATCAAACTCAACAGGATTAACCATACATTTTCTATGATGGTAAATATAGAATATTTTCTGAAAAGCACAACTATTTTTTTCTCATAATCTTATGTTTCAATTTGATTATAGAGAAAATATTCACCTCAATCTCCGTTTCTGACTCTGTCCCCCAAACAGTAAAGCCAAAGAAATCTTTAATTTTTCCGATCCATGATTTATGCTTATATTGAGAAGGCAACATCGTATCCACAGTTTCATTCAACAGTATATTAATAGATTTTCGTAAATCTTGCTCTCTACCAAAAATTCCATTGACGTCACTATAAATATCGTTATAGCAAGAAGAATTTGAAGAGTCTTTAAGATTCCATTGTTTTGAATATAATTTCTTTAAATTCATTTTTCTTTTTTTTAATTTCCATATTATACGAAAAATGAACAAAAAAAATAGTTAGAAAAAACTATTACAGAAAAATAATTTGAAACTACGATAAAGAATATATTCGTTTTATAACTATTGTTTTTATTTCACATTTTGTACAAGACGAACAGACTTAAATGTACCCTCATCAATACCTTGTACATTATTATCTCCGTCAACACGAACATCATTTACTCGAATAGACAGATACTTTTTAGTATAAACATCGTAAGATGAAGAAGACCAATATCCTCCTCGTATATTATAACCATCCCCCATAATCATACCATTTCCACCCGCAACAGGCAAAAATACGGCTCCATTTGCTTCTATTTTTGCCCACTCTGATAGTGAATAACTGTTTACTTTTTTATAATATAAAGCCTCATCACTCTTGCCCTCATATACCCCACACTCAAACAGAGGACCTTTGGGCCATTCAAATTTATCTGGTAAAATGATTAAACCATTAATCCCATTTATACAACCAACTCCATATTTACTTTTTGCGTTTTGTCTTGAATTTATTAAATAATCCCATTCTTTGCTCGTAAGTGTCCGCCATATCCCAATTTTATTTCCTCCATTTACGATTGCATTATATATTCCCCAATCAGCATTAGCATAATCTCCAATCAATTCGTTTGAAGTAACTTCATCGTAATACCTCACTATTTCATATGGTTGATAGATCCAACCACTTGTTGCCCAACAAAACATATCAATCCAACCATTATAAGTAGAAGTATATGATGCATTTTTACGACCAATTGCATTATATTGTTGTTCTGCAAATTTCCATGTTCCAGAGCTTGGTTGATATTGTAAATTACCCATTGAGAAAAAAACTTGTGACGTGTCAGAAACAGAAAAGGCAGATAATATAGCTCCACTGGAAATATTCTGTCTCTCGGTTTCTTCTTCTATTTCCTGAAATGATTCTTTTGCATTACCCTCTAATGGATTATCACGCGGCAAATCAAGTTTGCTACAACCATAAAACAATGAACTCGCAAAGAATAAAAAAATGTATATAATACGTCTCATACTAAAAATTTAAGGTGTAATTAACAATAGGAGCAGAATAATTCGGCATATAGAATACTGACAAATGCTGATTTTTAAATTGTTTTTGTTCGATCTTGTTTTTATGTCCTCGTATCCAAACCCAGAAAATATCAGATACCCATATTGTTGTACCAACAGCCACACAACCATAGAAACCAAGATTGAGAGATTCTGCAGATTCATAATAAGAATCCATATCTTCTTGCGTTGTAGCCTGATGATATAAATCATATTGTTTTATGGAACCTACTTTACATAATGCACCTACGCCTAATAATCCATATGCAAATAAAGCTGTTTTTACGCCACTTTTTTCACCATACGATACTCTGTGGTCACCAAGCCCTGGTACTAACAATGAGAGAAAAGCGTTTGCCCCAGTTCCATATCCATTGTAGTGTACTAATTGAAGATTTTCGTTCTTTTTCCCATTTATGTTTTCCACCTGAAAGTTGTATTGGAATTTACCGTATGGATAGTCATATGGTAATAACTGAGCTGGTTTTTCATTTAATATTTGCAAATTGTTAGAGGAAATAGTTTCTATCCCATTTCGTGGCGTTTTCCTTAGTACAACCATTCCAGAATTACATTCAAGCGTGTACCTAAAAACAGTGGAGGCAGCAACTGTATATCCCTTTATATAAGGTTGTTGTAATTGTCTACTATTAAAAATTTCTACAAATTTCTTTTTTATTGCATCTGTTATATCCCCTTCAATCTTAACTTGAGTATCTGTTTTCCCAACTGTATCAATAGAATACGAGGCAAGAATGACGCATTTAGCACCAGTATTGGGAAATAGTGATAAAATTTCATTGCAACTCTTGTCAAATTCATTTTTCATAGAGATATAGTCTTTTTTCATTATTTCCTCATACTCATAAACCGTATTATTTCTTTTTCTTAAAAATTCCTCTAATTCTTGTCGTTCTTTTATTTTTCTTTTTAGCTCTTCAATCTTTCGGTATGAAAAATTTGTTTCGTCAGTAAGAAAATCTACGGATTCTTGTATTCTTGCAGCTTTTTC
>JAGCOW010000089.1 GCA_017642535.1 Bacteroidales bacterium
CACGCCAGAAAAAGAACCGACGGCAAGCCAAGTGAAAAATCATCAGGCAGGTTGGGTTGAAGTTGATAGAAATGATGTTATTGAAGCCGGACTTATTAAAAAAGAGATTATTTCGCAAACCGAGGACGACCTGAAACGGTATGGTAAAGAAGATTTGGATAAACTAATGCTTGATTTGGCAATTGAAAAACGGGAACAATTGATTCGTGATTGGAAATCGGTTGGCGAAGACATAAATCCATTGATTCTAATTCAGTTACCAGATGATGATAAAGATGCTGAGACACGAGGATTCGAGAAAAAAGAGACTGTTGTTACCAAATATCTGACAGAAAAAGGGTTTACACCAAAAGAAATCGCCATTTGGTTGAGTGGAGTCCCTAAAACCGATGCTTTGAAAACTATAACAGAGAAAAATAGTCCCGTAGCCTTTCTTTTATTCAAATATGCTGCTGGAACTGGCTGGGATTGTCCGAGGGCACATATTTTAGTAATGTACCGCGAAATCAAGTCAAACACGTTTCGCACGCAAACATTGGGAAGAATTTTGCGAATGCCAGTTAATGGGAATAGGATTTCAGAATTTCCAGCTTTGCAGATAGGTTATTTGTACACAAATTATTCCAGAAATGAAGTGGAGTGTATCCCTGAAACCGACGAAAATAAACCCAAAACACAAGTCGCAATGTTGCGAACACCGCAAAGGGCAAAATTTGCAATGGAATCGTTTACAAAACGTGTCGATGATATTGCATCTTCAAATCAATCTCAGGCTACAAAAGAAGTATTTGAAAAAACAAAGGAAAAACTATCTAAGATCAATCAGCAATTTGAGGATGAACTTAGCAAACCTACAAATAATTCTGATGTAGCTGATGCAGAACCGCCAGAATACGGAGGAAAAACTGAAACTGATAGAAAACTGAAGCAAATAGTAAATCAATGTAAAGAAGTTTTAGAAGATGTCAAGCAATCTATTCCCAAAGACGAACAAGAATATTTAGAGGGCAAAATAAATGACGCGATTCTGCGATTACAAGATGAAATGCGAGGCAACAAGAAAATTAATTTTATCCTTGATCCAGCATTGAAAACGGAATTCATTTCACGTACAAATTATGGTGATTTAGGAAAATCAAGTGAATTTCAAAATTCGTTTATTAATTCAATGAATAGATGGTTTGAAATTACCGAAGATGATGTGCAAGGTGCAGAATTTCTTAAGAAAAAAGGTGTTGACATAACTACAACGTTAAGTCAAGACATTATGGTGAACGCACACTTCAAAACTATTGACGAGTCTTTGAAGGTGAACGAAATTACAAAATATGAAATGTCTAAAAACGATGTGGAAAAGGATTTCAACAATTACTGCTATCAAATATTAAAAGAACAAGACGATACAGAAGCCATAATTGGAAATGCTATGCGTTCGTGGTCAATTCTGAAAACGGCACTACGCTCTTGGTTTAAGAGTTATGCTTTACAAAACTATAGCGACGAGGGCTTTTATAAAGTTTTCTTAAAAGACATGTATAAAGGAGCAGATAGCAAATTCCGCCCTGCAATTACACAAGCTATAAAGGATTATTATCCAATACTTCAAAAACAATTGGAAGCAAAACGAAAGAAAGCAGAGGAAGAAGAACCGAAAATGTTCACTATTTCAACAGAAATAACTTGCCCTGATGATTACGAGAAATACGAGAATAGTTCGTTGAGTTTGGTTGATTGCTATTTACCCAAAGCATACAATGGACGTGAAAATGAAACAAAGTTTATTGATTTCTTGGAACAAAAAGGCGATTATATTGAATGGTGGCTGAAAAATGGAACAGGAAAAGACGATTTAGGTTTTCGCTACTTCGACTCAACAACAAAAGAAATGCGAGTTTTTTATCCTGATTGGATTATAAAATTCAAAGACAAGCGCATAGGAATTTTTGATACAAAAGGTGGAATCACTGCCAAATCAAATGAAACAAAGGATAAAGCAGAAGCATTGGCTATTCGTATTTCCGACTTAAATAAAACAAGCGAATATAAATATCTTGGTGGTATTGTAGAAATGCGAAGTGGAGTGTGGAACTATAATGATTCGCAGGTTTATTGTTACGAAAAGGATTGGAAATTATTCTCTGAAATCTTCAAGTAAGCATCGTTCCGACTGAGTTGCGAAGCGTGAAAAAAATCAACGGAGTGAAGCGGTAAAAAGAGTTGGTGCCTTAATACGTGAATGCTTGCACTACAAAAGTGTGGCACTTCAACTCTTTTAGCGGAACGCAGTTGATTTTTAGCTGAGCAAGTCCGTCTTGAACTTTTTGGTTACTTTTTCTTTCAAGAGAAAAAGTGACATAAAAATCCTATTGTAGCGTACCTACGGCACGCCTTTTCTTCGTTTGTAATATTATTTCTACCAACCTATTGTTCCTAACGGAACAGAATGGTGCCGTTCTTTTTCCCAAGAGAAAAAGTAACAATGCTAATAATACATCTTCGCCTAATTTCACTATTTCGTCATTTCCCGAAAATTTTTATTTTTGGGCATTAAAAACAAGACAATGGGAACGACGAAAGTGGCAGTTGCAATGAGTGGTGGCATTGATAGCAGTGTTACGGCGTTGCTGTTGCAGGAACAAGGATATGACATTGTTGGCATCACGTTGCAGTTGTGGGATAGTGGTGAAATTGAAACTGGCTGTTGTAGTTCCAAGTCGGTTGATGATGCACGTGCTTTTGCTGAAAAAATCGGCATTCCTCACTATGTAGTCGATGTTCGCACGGAATTTAAGAACTGTGTGGTAAAGAATTTTGTTGATGAATATATGAACGCCCGCACGCCTAATCCGTGCGTGGTGTGCAACCCTAACGTGAAATGGAAGTCCATCTTGCAAAAAGCCGAGGAATTGGGCTGTGAAAAAATTGCAACAGGACATTATGCTCAGATATCCTTTGAAAATGGTCGCTATTTTGTAACGCGCGGCGTTGACGTCTCAAAAGACCAGTCGTATGTAATGTGGCATTTGTCACAGGAACAGTTGGCAAAAACTATGTTTCCGCTTGGAAAATATAAGAAATCGGAAATTCGAGATTTGGCAAGCAAATATGGATTTGTGGAACTGGTTCAAAAATCTGAAGTCAGGAGATTTGCTTTATTCCTGACGATGATTATCGCTCTTTTTTGAAACAATATGTGCCAGATTTTTCGGAAAAAGTGAAAAAAGGAACCTACGTTTCCATGGACGGCAAGGAACTTGGTACGCACGAGGGTTATCCGTTTTATACCATAGGGCAACGGAAAGGGTTGGGAATTGCGTTGGGCGTTCCTGCTTATGTGCAACATGTTGATAAAGAGACAAATAAAATTACCATTGGTTTTCGTGACGATTTGTTGACAAAGGATTTACTCGTGTCGAATTTGTATTTCTCAAAATACGAGAGTTTGCAAGCCATTGACAATCTTTCGGTGAAAATCCGTTACAATACGCAACCTGCTCCGTGTACCATTACTTCAATGGAATCGGGACTGTGCAAGGTTCATTTTGAAAATCCCGTATGGGCGGTAACTCCGGGGCAGTCGGCAGTGTTTTACGAAGGTGACGATTTGGTTGCAGGAGGAATTATTGAAGAATAGTTTCTTGTTGAGGTTGTGCAAACAATACAATTGCCCCCATCAGTCCGAAGAAAGCTTGTCCTGCTTCGCTGTTGATAGTATCTTCGGTGAAAAATGAGATTGTCGCTATGATAAACCATCCTATGGTTATCGTGTTCCATTTGGGGCGAGAAAAGACGAACATTCCGATAAAACAAACTACAAACAAAATCAGTCCGATAACACCGCCCGAAACGGCAAAAAACATCCATTGATTGTGTGGCAGGCACCAGTGATCGTTGGTCAGTTGTTTGTCGGCAACTTGGTAGTGGGCAAACATTTTAGATTGAATCTTGCCTCCCGTTCCGAACCAAAAATTGTCGGTCCACGTGGCAAACGCACATTTCAGAAATTCTATCCGTTGCGTGATGGAATGCCCGTTAGGATTGCCGTCGTGAAGATAATTGAACCATTCCCAGCATATTTCGTACAAACGTTTTCGCGGATTGGAATTTGACAAAAACCTATAATTGGTAAAACCTTGTTTTACAGCGTCAATGTCGGCATTGCTCAGTTTCTGAAAATCAGTGGCGTCTTTCCGCAATCCTTTCGATGCCATGTAGCGAATGAGCGTGTAATAGGTTATATGTCCAACGTCATTTTGTTCCCAAACAGACCGCCCTGTGCGAGCCAACCACGAGTCTTCAAGCTCTTGGCGACAAACGTAAAGATATGCCCAATGCCCGTTTTCCACCTGACTGCCTTTCTCGTGCGTGTAAGCATTGCCGTAAGGCGTGGATTTTTCAAAATTTTCCATCTCAATTTTGTCAGGATGCAGAAAGTAACGCGCTTCGGAATAAACGGCGATGAACGCACTTAAAAGTCCAACGACAATAATGCTGTAACCCAGAATGGCAATTCGTTTTTTATTCGTTTTATGTATTTGATAAAGAATGAAATACAAAAACAAGAATGCAAATATGACGTAGGCAGTGAATGACTTGAGAAGGACTATAAATAAAACAAACCAAAGTAATGCAATGGCTAAGCCGATTCTTTCATAGCGTTTGAGTAGTATGTCCTTCTGATAAAATAAGTAGTGTGAACAAATAGCAATACCTAATAATACAAATAACGACAAACGAAGATATGACATAAACCAACTAATATTTCTGAAATTCTCCGTGTCGGTATGAGTAACAATAAAATGAACGAAACAAACAATAGTATTTATAAATAAAGAGAGAACAAATACCATCATTATACGATGAAATTGTTCTTTTTGTAGCTCGCTTTGGCATCCTATCGTGAGAATGAAAACAAAGAGAGGTAGATATTTTATTAGTCCGTGAAGAGCATCTTCATCGGGAATTTGCACGGCAAGCCGCAATAGTATTGCCAAACAGATGATTGCAAGTAAAAGTGATGTTTTTCTATGACTGAGCGTGGAGAAACCTTGTGTGAAATTTCCACTGCACAACCAAAAAGCAAATAAAGCTATTGTTACTACTGTAATGCAAAAATTCCCCCAAATCACAGCACTGCAACAAAGTAGCAGCAGTATGAAATATACAGTTTCAGTATATTTTCTAAAGAGTGATTGCATTGCCTCATTAGTTTTGGCGGAATAACTGAATATGTCCGGCTGTGTTGTGTCGTTTGTCGCCGTTCGTCGATTTTACAACATAATAATATGTGCCAGACTGACATTCGTGACCGGAATTGTCAACACCTGTCCACGAAATTGTTTTTGCCACTTGTTTATAAACTAATGTTCCGTTGTTGTTGTAAATCCAGAGCGTAAACGTGTCGATACCGTTTGTGTTGAAATAGAACACCTCGTTTTCGTCGTTTCCTCCAGGAGTGAACACGTTAGGAATTGAAGTCTTTCTGTCGTCAATGTCGTCGTTTGTCCGTGAACTTTCGTCATAGAAATAATCCGTCACTTTAATTGGAATAGTTTGGCTTGCGACACATTCTGCCAAATCGTAGGTGAGCAGGTCGTTTTGGTCTTCGAACTTAGAACTGTCGAGTGCGATTTTCAGAGTAACGTTGAAGCCAGGGTTATAGTTTTCACGGGGAAACGTGTAGCGATATTCCAGCGAGTCAATGTCGAATTCCTTGACAAGCGTCTTTCCATCGTAAATGCTCCAATAGTATTTCCACATATCGGTCTTATGTGGTTTGAAATTCTCAGTGTTTACGTTGAAAATATACACGAATGATTCAATTCCAGTGTGTGTGTCATCGGTGCTCGGGTCGTCAATCTCGTATTTGAAATTATTGCCTGAAACGTACGGACTATACACTTCCATATCGTAGGGCAAAGTTTTACGGGCAAACTCCGATTTGGGAATACGAAGGTTTGACTGATACGTTGTTGTTGTCTTGTATGATACGGAAATATTTACCGAATCGTTTGTCGTGTTTGAAATGAAATCGACATTTAAGATTGTGGCATTTTTGATGCTGTCGGGAAATGATTTTGAACTAACGGCAAACATTTTCACCGTAAACAAGCCGTCGGTTTTGTATTCGTGCGAGGCGTTCTCCGAAACAGTCTTGGTGATTTTTACCGAATCAATAGAGCCGTCACCGAAATTCCACACGTAAAAGAAATCGTCGCCAAAGCCCGTTGACTTGTTTCGGAACGAAGCAGTGGTGTTTCTCGTTGCATTCCCTGTGTAACAAAGGATTTTTTGAGAATCGTCTTGCAAGATGAAATTTGCAGTTTGTGAAAAAACGCAAGACGAAATCATCCATAATATGAGCGCAAGAAGTAATTTTTTCATTCTCAAGATTTATTTCTCCACAAAAATAACGTATTGTCTTATTTCTGCAAATTTTGACGAATAAAAATCTCATTTATTGTCTAAAATAACAGATTTCTGTTTGTACCTTTGTGTCGAACAAAAAACAAAGAAAATGTTTGTAGAAGACGAGTGGAATATCATAGAACGTGAGTTTGACGCAGACCGTCAGATGATAGCGGAGAGTATTTTCAGTATTGGAAACGGGCATATGGGGCAACGGGCAAATTTTGAGGAGGCCTATTCCGGAAAAACCTTGCAGGGTAATTATATCGGAGGTGTGTTTTTCCCCGATAAAACTCGTGTGGGTTGGTGGAAAAACGGTTATCCCGATTATTTCGCAAAAGTCATCAATGCTCCCAATTGGACGGGCATTCATACGTGGGTGAACGGAAAATTGCTCGATTTGGCAAAGGTGAAAATCCGCTCGTTTGAGCGTGTCTTGAATATGAAGGAAGGCACGTTGTCGAAACAATGTGAGGTAGAAATGCCCGACAAAACTCGTCTGTTGATTACCAGTCAGCGATTTGTCAGCATGGTTTCGGTTGAAGTCGGGGCAATTCGTTATACGATAGAAACTTTGAACAAGAATTGTGAGCTTACAATACAATCATTCATCCAATCAAAGGTATTCAACCAAGATTCTAATTATAATGAATGTTTTTGGGAGTCGGTTTCTCACAAAAATGCGAAAGGACGCATTGTTGCCGTCGATAAGACCAAACAAAATCCATTTGGCGTGTCGCAATATTCATTGGCAACGGCAATAAAAAATGATTTTTCGGCACAGGTTTCCATAACGCACAAAACGGAAAATTTGCAATTGAATGAAATTGCCACGTTGCAGTTAAAGAAAGGCGACTCAGTGACGTTGACAAAGTATGCGGCACAAGTTTCCACGTTGAATTACGAGGAAAAATCGTTGGAAAAAATTGCGTTGCAACGTGTGGAAGCTGCTGAAAAAGAAGGGTACGAACATTTGCTGAAATCACATAAGAAAGCGTGGGCTGAAAAGTGGAAAATGAGCGACATTGTCATCAAAGGCGACGTGAAGGCACAACAAGGTATCAGATTCAATATCTTCCAATTGCAACAAACATATACGGGCGACGATAGCCGTCTTAACATCGGTCCCAAAGGGTTTACAGGCGAAAAATATGGAGGCGTGACGTATTGGGACACTGAGGCATTCTGTTTTCCGTTCTATCTGTCAACATCGCCGGAAACGGTGTCACGAAATTTATTGCTGTATCGCTACAAACAATTGCCACGAGCTATTAAAAACGGTGAGAAGTTAGGATTTACACATGGTGCGGCATTGTATCCAATGGTGACGATGACGGGCGACGAGTGTCATAACGAGTGGGAAATCACTTTTGAGGAAATTCACCGAAATGGCGCCATTGCTCACGCCATATACGATTATGTGACATATACGGGCGACAAGGCCTATTTAGTTGAATACGGTTTGGAAGTGCTGATTGGCATTTCGCGTTTTTGGGCTCAACGCGTGATTTTATCGCCTATCAAGCGTAAATATATGATTTTGGGTGTTACTGGCCCGAATGAATATGAGAACAACGTGAACAACAACTGGTACACCAATTATTTCGCACAGTGGTGCTTGCGATATACGCTCGAAACCATTAGTTGGGTGAAACGCGTCGCTATGGAACAATATCAGGAAATGGCGAAACGAATTTCCTTTGAGGAAATGGAAGTGCTTCGCTGGTCCGATATTGTGCAAAATATGTATTTGCCGACAGACGAGAAATACGGAATCATTCTACAACAAGATGGCTATTTGGACAAAGAAGCGGTTACCGTAGCCGACTTGCCAGCCGACCAACGACCTATAAATCAGCATTGGTCGTGGGATAGAATTCTTCGTTCGCCTTACATAAAACAAGCCGATGTTGTTCAGGGACTTTATTTCTTTGAAAGTGACTTTGAGATGGACACGATTCGTAGAAATTTCGATTTTTATGAGGCACGCTGTGTGCATGAATCGTCGCTTTCGCCGTGTATTCACTCGGTTGTGGCTTCAAAAATCGGCAATGGCGAAAAAGCGTATGAATTGTATTTGCGAACGGCTCGTCTGGATTTGGACGATTATAACAAGGAAGCACAAGACGGACTGCACATTACCAGTATGTCGGGTTCGTGGTTGGCAATAGTGAAGGGATTTGCAGGAATGCGAGTGCAACCTAATCACATTTCGTTTGAACCATATATCCCTAAAAGCTGGAAAACATATTCATTTACGATTTTGTATAGAAATGCCGTCTTGACTGTAAAAGTAGGGAAATCGTCGGTTGAAATACGAGTGTCCAAAGGTTTTGTCCCGAATTTGAAAGTGTACGGAGAGACGTACGAAGTCAAGAGCGGCGAGACTTTGAAGGTTAAGACAAAGGCGTAATAATTGAGAATTGACAATTGAGAATTAGGATTAAGGGTGGTGAAAATTCTCAAAATTGTTTTTTGGGGAAATTTAAAACATAATGAATGCGAAACAGTATTGGAATATCTGTTTCGCATTTTCGTATATGTTATATTTAAATTTTTGCAAAATGTTTGCAGTTTGTTGAAAAGTTGTTTATATTGCTCGCAATTTCCAATAGTATAGAGGAGTGAAGGCGAGAATTTTAATATTAAATGCAACTTTTTTGCTGTTGTCGGTGTTTGCTTTTTCGCAAATTGACACGACAAGCATTTATCATACGGCTCGTCACGTTCCTTTCTGGCAGTCGCGAGATGTTGACAAGCTTTCGGCAGCATTGGCAAAGAATTGTTCTTCGGATGAGGAGACAGTCTTGGCGTTTTCGTATTGGATTTGCAAGAATTTGAAATTGGATTATTCGGCAATAGAAAAACGGCCTGCGGAAAATAAGACGTTGAAAAAAGTGTTGCGTAGCCGCAAGGCATTGAGCGACGGTTATGTGAGGTTGTTCGTAGAAATGTGCAAGACGCAGAAAATAGCCGCCATCTACGTTCCTGGATATGCCAAAGATTACGATTATATGCCCGGCGATACGTTGTATCGTGCAGAATATGCGTGGGCACTCGTGAACTTGTCTGATGAGTGGTATATAATGGACTTGGCCGCTGCTTCGAGCAAGGTGGTTGCTGTGGTGAGTCCTATGTCGAAGGTGTTGTGGACATTGTTCAAGATTCCTTATGCTTCTCATTTGATGGCAGTTCGGGATTTTAATCCTACTTATTTATATGTGGATCCCGTGAAGAATGCGTCGAAACATATTCCTGTCGTGAATGAGTTTCAGTTGATGCAATATCCTATGTCGATTTCGTATTATATGGCTGGTGATACATTGATGCAGAGTTACTTGGAGCATTATCCCGAGAAAAATACTGTCTCGGAAATGCTGAATGCCTTTTCTTCAAAATCGGCAATGGAAAAATATGTTTTTGTTGGCGATAAAAGCGAGGAAACCAATCCTGCAAATAAATATACCAAGGCGTTATATTATTATTATGCGGTGAAAAATTTCTACAATACCTATTATATTCAGGAACGAGGAAAGATTTTCGCTCCGCTCGAAGAGTCGGAAAAAGTGTGGAATTATTCAAAAATAGCCGATTCGTTGTTCGTTCTTGCTTCGCAGGCAAATTCGGCAGAAATGGCGGCAAAACAGGCGAGAAGCGAGAAATGGAAACGCGACTTGATTGATGCCAACAAAGTGCTTGCTACTCAAATGAGTACGCAGGCAAAGGTCAATTCTCAGCAGATAAGGGCCTTGGAAAAACTGAATGCACAAAACAAGAAGACAGAGACGTATATATCGAAATATAAAGGGAAATACGTTTTGCGTGACATTGTGGATATGCCACGTCCTATGATTCAGAACAAGGATAATTTGGACGAAGGGAAGGCGAATATTCAGGCGTGCCGTGAATCTATGGATCGTTGCAAGAGTTTGCTGGCGGAATACGATTCTCTCTATTCCTTTTTGAGTGCCGATAAGTTGGATACCGTTTATAAACAACAACAGAATGCGTCGGCGTTGTGTAATAGAGAGTTGGCAAGTCTTTCGCGCTACTTGGACAGAAAGGGTAGTAATCTTTCGTTGGTGTATTATTCCGATAAATATGTGCTAAAAAAGCCCTATTTTGAGGTATTTGCCTCTGTTGGCGATATCAACGACACCTATACCGATCCGATGGTTGAGGTTATGAATGACAAGATTCCTATGCTTAATGAGTTGATAAAGAACTATATAGACGAGACTATTTCAGGATTGAAAAACTTAAAGGAAGCAAAACAACTTTTGGCAAACGATTATGGCGAAGATGATTTGTATGAAAAAATTGCCTTGGCGTTCAACAAACAACTTGATGCGTTTTCAAAACAAATGGATGATATGATATCCTATAACCAAAAATTATCGGGTTGTTTGGATGAAGATGTTACTATGTATAAAGATATGGTGAAAATGCTTCAAAACGATAACTCAATGGAGAATTATCGTCATAAAGAGTATATGGCATATAGAAAAAGTATAAAACAAGCCGAAAACGATAAGATAAAGTATTATCAAGGAACAATTCACAATTACCAGAAGTTGATTGGCAAGGCAATCAATGTGAAATAACGTTGATATATTCTAATTTTCCTCTTTTAATTTTAAAATCATAATTCTTTTTATAGTTTTGCACCGATTTAACGTGTGTTTTTTAAGAGGATGTTACAGTTGTTTTTGGTCGTTTTGGTTATTGTGGCTATAGCATTTATTGCTTTGGGAATCAATGTGTTCCTTTTTAAAAGACCATTTCCCGAAACCGAGGTTAGTAGAAACAAGGAGATGCACAAACGGGGGATAAAGTGTGCCAAGTGCGAGGAAATGCGTGTGTTTCGAAAACAACAGAATCTTAAAAATAGTCTGCAACACGTTTCGTTGGATATAGAAAGATTGCAATCTGACGATGAGCGTTGATGGTAATATCCCTAAGTTGTACATCATTCGATGTGCAAAATGGTTTATGTTGTATATGCCGATTATTGGCTTGTTTTATGCCGATAACGGATTGACCAATACGGAAATTTTTCTCATTCAGGCTGCCTATTCGTTTTCAAGTGCTTTGTTTGCAATTCCTTCGGGCTATTTTGCCGATGTGATAGGTCGGAAAAAAACGCTTGTGATAGGAACGATTCTGGCTTCGTTGGGTTTCTTGATTTATGCGTCAATCCACGATTTCTGGGCATTCTTCATTGCCGAAGCCATTATGGGTGTAGGGAATAGCTGTATTTCGGGAACGGATTCTGCTATGTTGTACGACTCGTTACAGCAGTCTCAAAATCAGGAAAAATATCTGAAATATGAGGGACGAGTGACCTCGTTGGGTTGTTTGGCGGAAACTACGGCGGCATTGTTGGGTGGTTCCATAGCGACCATATTTACATATAACGAAGTGTTTTGGAATCAGGCGTTAATCGCCTTGATTGCCGTTCCTGCCGCATTGATGTTGGTGGAACCGTCACGGGGCAAGTTACTGCATAAATCGTTTCATCAAGTATTTGACATTGGAATCTATGCATTGTTTAAGCACAAGGGGTTGAGCCGAACGACCCTGATGTCGTCGGTTACGGGAATTGCTACATTGACTATGGCATGGACAATACAGACCTATTTCATAGAACAGGATTTCTCGGAATTGCAGACGACCATCGTGTGGGTGCTTTTGAACCTTACCGTAGCTTTGTCGTCAATGTTTTCCGACGTGCTTGAAAAACGATTCGGAATGAAACCAATGATATTGATGATGGTGATATTCATTCCGTTAGGATATTATGCACTCAGCATACCATCGGTGTTCGTCGCCTTGTTGTGTGCTTTCATTTTTTATTATGTACGAGGATATGCCACACCAATTCTGAAGAAATTGATACAGAATTATTGCGATTCCGAGATTCGTGCAACTGTGTTGTCTGTTCGTGATTTGCTGATTCGTCTTGGTTTCGCTATTGTGGGACCGTTTGTCGGCTATTTGTCTGATAGATATACGTTCTCGTTTGCGATGCTTGTGGCAGGCACGTTATTCTTGATTTCATCGGTTGCAGGATACGTGTCGTATTTGCAGTTGAAGAAGTTGAGAGTTGAAAGTTGAGAGTCGAGAGTTGAAAGTCGAGAGTTGAGAGTCGAAAGTTGAAAGTTGTAGCGAGTACTTTAAACTTTAGTCTTTCGTCTTTAGTCTTTCGTCTCTCGTCTTTCGTCTCTAAACTCTTATTTCTTATCAAGTTCTCTGTATTTATTCCGGGCGGGAGCGGCATAAATACTGTTTTGATAATCGGAAATGATTTTCTTGTATTTTTCTTTTGCTTTGTCGTAATTTCCTTCGTTATAATAATATTCTGCTTGTTTATATATGGCTTTGTCGGCATATATTTCGTATGAAAACCTGTTTTCTATTTCTTGCAGATAGGTTATCATTTGTGTTTTGTTATTTTGTGCTTGTTCTATATCGGCTTTACGCATTAGAATTTCGTCTTCTAATGAATGACCGGGAAACAATTTCGGGATGGAATCGTAGCATTCATATGCTTGTGAATATTTTCGTTGCAAGCCAAGCAAGTCGCCGCGGGCAAATATCTCAAGTGCCGTGGTTGTCGTGTCAAGTGCGGTGTTGTCGGAAATGAGTTGTGCGAGTTCGAATGCATCGTTGGAAATCAGCTTGCTGGTGCTGCCTTTGAGTACGTCGAGTAGGGCTTGTGCGTACGAGAAATTTCCGTTGAAATAGGCAATGCGTGCCTGTTTGAGTTGTGCTTCGTGTCCAATGTCATTGTTTTTGTTGTTGAGGGCTATGGACGCATACAGCATATTCGCTCCCCAGATGTCGTTTGTAAATACGTATATATCAGCCAATTCCATTTGCAATTTGTTTCTGCTGGAACGTAAATTGGGCGATTCGGTTGCTTGTTTGAGTTTGTTGATTGCCTCGTTAGTTTTGTTGAGGTAGAATGCCTGGATGTGAGCCAGATTTATGATAATGTCGGCTGCCGATTGTGATTCTCCTAATTCTTCAAGGGCTTTGATATATTCGTTTTCTAACGCTAAAATTTGTTGCTCGTTAGGAATCGTGTTTGTCTTAAAAAGTTTGTTATACGAAGTTTCTAAAAGATTTTTCAATGCTGGTTCGTATAAATCTGCCATAGGTCCTTTTTGTACCACGTATGAGAAACAATCTGTTGCAGTTTTGTAGTCATAATTTGTCAATGCAATTTTCCCGACTTCGTACACATGGTCTCCGTCCTCGTCGTTTTCTATATCAATTTGTTTGCTGATGGCAAACGCTTTTTCAAAATTTTTGTCTTGCATCATCATCCATAGGTATAATTCCTTGAATGATAGGTTTTTCTGATTTTTATTTATTGCAGTTTCTAATTTCTGTGTCAGTAGTTGTTTTAATTTAGGGTTTGTTTTTTCGTAGAGGGTAAATTGTAGTTGTTTTTCAATAAAATCTACGTTTTGTTCGTCTTGGAGTATGGAAATGTAGAGGTTAGTCAGTTTTTCATTTTCTCCTTGCATGAGATAAATCTCACTCAAGTTTTTTGTTATGATTTCGTTGTCGGGATATTTTGATTGTCCGTTTTCGTAGATGATTCGTGCAACCGAATCAACTTTGTTATCCATACATGCTTGGCCAGCCAAGAGGGTAGATTCTAATTGTTTTGTCGCTTTTTTTATGGTTTTGTCATAAATATCCTTAGCTTCTTTATTATTATTTGTTGCAGAATATATTGTCGCTAATTTTATTGGGTAATAATACGATTTTGGGTAGCGATTTATTTGTTCTTTGGTTATTTCTACTGCTTTTTGCGTGTTGTTAAGGTTTGTATAACACGTTATGAGATAATCAAAATAAATTTGGGAGTGAGTTTGATTGAAAAGCGATTGGTAAATGTCGGCTGCCTTTTCGTAGTCAGCTTGTGAATAGTAGAGTAGAGCCAATTGGTTCTCATTGTCTTTCCCTTGCGAAAACGCAATACAAGGGAATAACAAGCATAAAAATGGTATGAGTAAGACTCTTTTCACTCTTTTTTTTACAAAGGTAGTTTTTTGAATCGTATAATATAAAAAAAGCGTGTAAAACTTACACGCTTTGAAAAATAGGGGATTCGTTTTTAAAACACTTCTGAATTTGCCTTCATATATGCAATCAGTTCGTCAACTTGGCAGAAAGCCAGAGCTGTGAACGTGTCGGCTGCACCGTAATAAATGCAGATTCTTCCTGTTGCTGCATCGTAAAGATTTGCACACGGGAAAGTCACGTTTGGCACGAATCCGCGTGTTTCGTAGTCAACTTCGGGAGTGAGCAGATAGTCGCGTGTTCTGTAAAGAACTTTTGACGGGTCGTTGATGTCCAACAAAACTGCTCCGTAACTATACACATAGCCGTTGCATGTGCTTGAAACGCCGTGGTAGAACAACAACCAACCTTCTGTCGTTTCAATAGGAACAGGTCCTGCACCGACTTTCATTCCTTGCCACCAACCTTGTCCGCCGTTAGTCATCACAAGTTTATGATGTCCCCAGTGTTCCATATCGGGACTTTCGCTTATGTAGATGTTGCCAAATGGCGTGTGACCCGTGTCGCTCGGACGGCTCAATAACATATATTTTCCATTGATTTTTCGTGGAAACAGCACACCGTTACGGTTGTATGGCATCAACGGATTCGGCATACGCACAAATGTCTTGAAGTCTTTTGTCTTGCCCAAACCGATAGAAGGACCTTTCATGTCGTCGCACCACGTAACGTAGTATGTATCATCAATTTTCACCACACGAGGGTCGTATGCGTAGCTTGTTGGATTCGGCGTGCCGTCTTCGTTCACCCATTTAATTGGTTCTGGATTCAATTCAATGTGGATACCGTCTTTACTGAAACCGCTGAACAATGTGGCACGGCCATTTCGCTGGTCGCCACGGAACACGCCCGCAAATGCGCCGTTGAACGGAACGACTGCACTGTTATATACTCGTCCTGCCGTTGGAATCGGATTCCAGTCGATGATAGGATTTTTACTGTAACGCCAAAGAATGTCCTTACATCCTGCAGGTTTTTCCTCCCAAGGAATGTTTGGAAGATTGTTGCCGATAATTGTTGCCATATTACAAGAATTAATTTAATAACTTACTACCAACAAAGGTATGAAAAATCGTAGATTCCTTTATCTTTTAGTACAATTTTCTTTTCAGATTCTAAAATTTGTTAATTGTCCATTGAGAAAAATAAATTGCTCCGATGCCAATTACCAAACTGAGCACCACGTATGCTATTGCGATGCCGTAATTGTCTGTTTTTAAGAGATTTGTGGTTTCCAATGCAAAGGTGGAGTAGGTTGTGAATCCGCCACAAATGCCTGTCTTTAAAAATAAAATAGCTCGTGGACTAAGATTTTGCGTGCGAATGGAAAGTGCGACAATGCAACCGATTGCAAAACAACCAATTATGTTGACAATGAATGTCTTGAGCGGAAACGCATACGGTTCTTTCAATGGCAAAAGTGCAATGCCGTACCTTGCCATTGCCCCGATTGCTCCGCCCAAACCGACAAGAAGAGTGTTTATCATTTATGCTACTTTTTTACAATGCAGTTTTATTTTTTTGATAGCCCAGTCGTAGTGGCTTGCCGTGGTGCTTACAAAGTAAGAGCCCAAATCGCTTGTGCCAGTCCACGGAAAATATTTTTTTTGTGAACAATTCCTCGTTGGCAAATTGTTCCGCCAACGAAATCACTTTTGTATGGCTTTCGGCAAGCATTTGTTTTGCCGCTTCAAGACTTGTGTTTTGATGGCGGTTCCAAAACATTACGTTCATAGCTCCGTAGGTTTTCCACGAATATTCAGCAGGCAAGAACGGACGGATAATTTTTCCTGTGCCGTTGTTTTCTACAAAGGCAATCATCAGTTGGTGCCATTCATACAAATGGATTAGCACGTCACGGACGTTTTTGTCCCGTCCCCAATGAGCTTCTTTCTTGCTTGCATCATCCGAAAAATCAAACGGCGTATTCATTTGATTTTCAGTCATGTTTGAAATCATTTCCATCAATTTCGCATAGTTTTCCGCAGCGAATTTCAATAAATCTTCTTTGTTTCTTGCTCGTGGCATAGTTTTTTTTGAATTTATTTGCTTACAAAGGTATAAAAATAAAAGAGTGGAGGATGTTGAAGGAAGGGTTTTTTTAATGCACAATTCACAATGCATAGTGCACAATGTTCAATGGTGGGATGCCTCATCGTGTGTTATTTCGCAGCTGGGCAAAGCGAGGCAAGAAATCTTTCCTCGTCACATGTCTTGTTCTATTTTGCGACATAATTGAAAAGTTACCGATTTTTTCTACATTTGTAACAAAAAAAATAGAGTACTATGAGCAAACATTTTCTTTTTAGTGTGGCATTGGTTGCCCTTATGATTACAGGTTGTAATAATTCAACACAAACGTCTTCTTCTCCTTCGTTCGACGACGTGCTTGCATCGCGTAGAAGCATACGTAGTTACGATTCCACAAAAACAATATCGGAGGCCGAAGTGCGTGAACTTCTCACCGCTGTTCAGGAAGCACCGTCGTGGGCAAATCAGCAGCCAACGAAATATTATGTGGCTATGAGTAAGGAAAAAGTCGAAGCTGTGCAGAACCTTGTGGGACGCAATAAATCACGCATCGAACATGCTCCTGTGTTGATTGTTTCCACGTTTGAAAAAGGAAAGTCGGGATTTTTCGATGGTGAACCGCTCAACGAAATTGGCGAAGGTTGGGGAGCATACGACAACGGCTTGAGCAATTGCTACTTGATTATGAAGGCACGAGCTATGGGATTCGATACGCTTATAATGGGCATGCGCGATTCCGAGGCGTTGTGCAAATTATTCGGTATTCCCTCAAATGAAACCGTTATGGCAGTAATAGCGTTAGGTTATCGTGACGGTGAACCCAAACAACCGACGCACCGTCCGTTCGACGAAGTAGTGACGTTTTTTTAATTTTTGTGTCTCTACAAGCAATTGGATGTATTTCAACGCATGCCTCAAACTTTTGGACGCATGTAAAAAAGAATTTTTTTGTAAAAAAAACGATAGGTCTTGCACCAAATATAAAAAGTTGTATATTTGCACTGCTTTTTTAAGCGAAGTTCTTTTACATAAAAGATTGCCTCTTTAGCTCAGCTGGCCAGAGCACGTGATTTGTAATCTCGGGGTCGTTGGTTCGAATCCGACAAGAGGCTCTCTTAGGGAGTGTTCTCCAGCGGCAACGAGAGCAGACTGTAAATCTGCCGTCTTTCGACTTCGGTGGTTCGAGTCCACCCACTCCCACAACATAAGCGGGAGTAGCTCAGTTGGTAGAGCATTAGCCTTCCAAGCTAAGGGTCGCGGGTTCGAGTCTCGTTTCCCGCTCAATGAAAATCAAGCACTTACAGACGTAAGTGCTTTTTTTTTGCCCAAACATTTGGCTTGTACATGCTACTATGGGGAACAAGAACCCGACAATGACACTATTTCGGATATTGCACATAGTTGGTTGTTTTTAGATTGAACAAAAGCCACTCGTGAGATATGATATAAAAACAAGATAATCAGCCAATTATCGCAATACCACAAAAGTGGTTTTTCGCAAAAATTTCGACATAGTTTTTGTGATTTATTGTATAAAAACTATCTTTGAAAAAAAATAAATAGTTGGTAACCTTGAAATAAAAGATGAAAAAATATCTTATCATTTTTGTATGTGCTTTATTTGCGATTGGATGTAATTCAAATTCAAGTTTTAATAATAAAAAATTAGCAGGGGAATATAGTTTGCAAATTGCTATGCCTGATGATGACCAATCAGAACTTGGACAAATGGGTTCCGCTTTAGCAGGATTGCTCTTGAATCAATTTAGTATAACCTTTTATGAAAATGGGGAAGGTTATATTTATGGAGGAACATTAGATTCCTTATTTAGCAACTATAATACTGTTTATTTCAAATATACCATCTCACAGGATTCAATTTTGAATTTCCATAATAGTAAAGACAGTGTTGTACAGCGTGTTATGAGAAAGGTTGGCGATTCATACGATTATATCAAAATGATAAATCCAAAAAACAAAGAGGTTGAAATGACATTGGTTCGTCAATCAACGAAATAAAAAAATACTATGGATTGGGGTATTGTATATCTATTGACAAATCCTGTTTTGCCAAGTTTCAGGTCTTTTTTATATTGATTGGTGAATACGATTGCTCTCATATATTCTTGACTTTTCTGAGGTAGTCGTTATAATCCTTGCAACGTGTCACCTTACCAGAACGTAGTTCTTTGTACCCTTCCCTAAAAATCGGACAATGTCTAACTAGACAAAAAATCGATAAATTTGGGCTAATGGACATTTTGTAGGATGAAAATCGTGTAATGCATTGAATTAGTTATATTTGCAGAAATTATCATTGATATGCTTAAAAAAATGGCTTAATGGTCAAAATGAGACCTGAAATCCTTGTAATAAATTGAAATTTATATATTTACAGCATTTTTAAGAAAATGAGTAAAAATCTGCTTTCATTGTGGAGGGAAAAATGTAATCAAGAAAGGGTTACAAGGTGCCAA